>NZ_CP016453.1:332500-485000 GCF_001713415.1 Sphingobium sp. RAC03
CCGCGAGTCATGTTCGCGGCTGCCTCCGGGCCCAACCGCGTCGCCAACTCGTCCCACAGCCGATCGTCAGGCCACTCTTCAATCTTCTCGTCGAGCGGCACCTGGATATAATAGCGGCTGCGGCTTTCCGACCGCATCGAGGCCAGGGCAAAGCCACGGTCATGGTTGGCGTAGATCAGCTCATGATGACATGGTGGCACGTCCGCCAATATGCCGAGCCAGCCAAAGGGGTAGACCTTTTCATAGGCCTTAGCCACTGAGGCGGGTACCGCCTTGCGCGACGGCCCGTGAAATCCATCGCAGCCACAGAAGAATTGCGCGTCAATCCGGTACGTCACGCCATCCTTGCTATAGGTGACATAGGGCGCATCGCTGTCGACAGCGTGCAGCGCGACGTCGCCTGCCTCATAGATGATCTCCAGCCCGCGCTCGGGCGCGGCCTCCATCAGGTCGCGGGTGACTTCGGTCTGGCCATAGACCATCACCTTCTTGCCGGTCAGCGCCTCAATATCGATACGGATCAGCCGTTCACCATCGGCGAGGTGGAAGCCGTCATGCGGCAACCCTTCGGCATGCATCCGCGCGCCCAGCCCCAGCCGGTCCATCAGGTCGGTGGTCGTCCGCTCCAGCACCCCTGCCCGGATCCGCCCCAACACATAATCGGGGGCTGCGCGCTCGATGACAACGACCTCTATGCCCTCGGCCCGCAGCAAATGGCCCAGCAACAGGCCCGCAGGCCCGGCTCCGATAATGGCGACCTGTGTCTTCATCTCATCTCTCCCATAAGGCGGCTTTGGTCCAGACATGCGGCCTCAGGCGATCGGGCGACAGAGGAAGAGCAACCGATTATTTGGATGATCCGCCGGAAATGGACTGTCAGACAGTGCCATGCTTGACCGGTCAAACCTATTGTCGCATGCCATGACGACGCAAAAGAAGATGGACGATCCGGCCGATAGGTGCCTGTTGCGTACCGGTTCGAACCGTCAGGAGCAGGAGCATCCCATGACCGACATTAGACGCCAGTTGGACGAAGCGCCGATGGGCCGGTTGCAGATCACCGCCATAGCCCTCTGCGTGCTGCTCAATGCGCTCGACGGGTTCGATGTTCTGGCGATCAGTTTCGCGTCTCCCGGCATCGCCAAGGAATGGGGCGTCGATCGCGCCGCGCTGGGGTTTGTGCTGTCGATGGAATTGATCGGCATGGCCGTGGGGTCGGTACTGCTCGGCAATATCGCCGATCGCATCGGCCGCCGACCCACGATCATCGGGTGCCTGGTCGTCATGGCGGGCGGGATGGGCGCAGCCACGATCGCCTGGGACGTTACCTCCCTTTCCCTTATCCGCCTGATAACCGGCCTTGGTATCGGCGGGATGCTTGCCTGCACCAACGCGATGGTCGCCGAACTCGCCAATGCGCGCGCACGCAGCCTGGCGGTCACGATCATGGCGGCGGGCTATCCGGTCGGCGCCATACTGGGTGGTTCGGTCGCTTCCTATCTACTGATCGCGGGTGATTGGCGCGATATCTTCCTATTCGGGGGCATCGTTACCGCCCTGTTCCTGCCGCTGTCGCTGTGGCTGTTGCCGGAATCGATCGGCTTCCTGGTCCAGAAGCGACCGCAAGGCGCGCTATCGAAGATCAATCGCCTGCTCGGCCGCATGGGCCACGCCCCTGCCACGGCGCTACCGCCGCTGGACGCGGCTGCGCCCAAACCCTCCTTTGCCGCGCTGTTCGCTCCGGGCCTTGCACGCACCACCATCCTGCTGACGCTCGCCTATTTCTGCCACATCATGACTTTCTACTTCATCCTGAAATGGGTGCCCAAGATCGTTGTTGATATGGGCTATCTTCCGTCCAGCGCAGGTAGCGTGCTGGTCTGGGCCAATGTCGGCGGGCTAGTGGGTGCGTTACTGCTCAGCGTCCTAAGCTGGCGCATCGCTGTCCGCCCTCTGGTCATCATTACCATGGTTGCATCGACCATCATGGTCACTTTGTTCGGCCAGGAACAGACGACACTGTCTGGCCTCAGCTTGATTGCGGCATCCGCCGGCTTCTTCACGAACGCTGCGGTCGTGGGTCTCTATGCGCTGATCGCCCAGTCCTTTCCGACCGCCGTGCGCGCGGGCGGGACCGGTATCGTCATCGGCGTGGGCCGGGGCGGCGCAGCGTTGGGGCCGATATTGGCCGGCTTTCTGTTCAGCCTCGACTTCACCCTGCCACTCGTCGCCATCGTCATGGCGTCGGGATCGTTGCTGGGCGCGGGATTGCTGCTGGCGCTGCGCCAACGCCGATAGGCCATGACTGCTTCGCCCGTCCCCAGCTTCTATCTTTATGGCGAGCCACAGCGCAGCGTTGCGGAGGGGTTCGTCCATGTCGAAAGTCTGGACGACCGCTCGCGGCCGAGCGAATGGACGATTCGCCCCCATGTCCATCGCGACCTCAATCATATCATCCTGATCGCCGAAGGCGGCGGGGCGATGCAGGCGGAGGCGGCGGCGGTCCACTTCGATGCCCCCTGCCTGCTGCTCATCCCGGCGGGCATCGTCCATGGTTTTACCTGGGCCAGTGAATCGCGCGGGGCCGTGGTCACCATCGCCGACAGCTATCTGCGCCACCTCGTCTTGCGCGATGCGGATCTCGTTCCTCTCTTCGCCCACCCCCAGGCCGTCGCGCTCCCCCGATCGGACCGCGCCGCCGCCGAAGACGCCATCACCCGCATGGATCAGGAGTTAAGCTGGGCCGGACCAGGCCAGCGCGCGGCGGTCGAATCCGCCTTGCTGCATCTCATGGTGCTGGCCTTGCGCCATGCTGCCTTGGGCCAGCAGGCGCAGCCCGGCACCCCGCGCCAGGCCGCATTGGTCGCGCGCCTGCGGGAACGGATCGACCAGCGCTTCCGCCTGCGCGAGCCCGTATCCGCGCATGCCCGCGCGCTCGGCGTCAGCCTCACGGCCCTGCGCCAAGCGTGCGCCCGCGTGGCGAACAGTTCGCCCGCGCAGATGCTCGACGACCGCGCATTATTGGAGGCGCGCCGGATGCTGCTCTATTCCCAGCTGTCGGTCACCGACATCGCCTATGCCGTCGGCTTCGAAGATCCCGCCTATTTTTCGCGCTTCTTCGCCCGCCATGTCGGCCAGCCGCCGCGCAGCTGGCGCGCCGCGCGCGAGAGTTGACGCACCGGCCCGCACCTTTAAGGGTTGGCGCATGACTGCGGACAAGCTTACCGACCTGCTCGTTGCCCGACTGGTGCGTGACCATGGCAGCAGCAAGCATCATTGGCGCCGGGTGATCGGCCCGCTGCGCCTCTACAGCCGCGCCACCCACCCCCATTGCAACTGGAACGCGACGCCGACCGGTACGATCGCGGACGTCGCGCTCATAGAAAATATGCTCGACGATCTGCGCATGGCGCATCCGCTGCTGACGGCCTGACGCAAAAGGGCGCAGCCGGTTGCCCCGACTGCGCCCTTTCGTGCGACCCCGAAGGGATGTCGATCAGACGAGCTGTTGTTCCAATTCGCCCAGCACGCGATAGCAGTCGAAGACCTTCGTGACGCTCGAATTGGGCTCGCGGCCGTCGCGGATCGCGCCGATGAATTCGCGGTCCTGCAATTCGATGCCGTTCATCGACACGTCCACCTTCGACACGTCAATCGGCTCTTCCTTGCCATTCACCAGATCGTCGTAGCGCGCGATATAGGTGCCGGTGTCGCCGATATAGCGGAAGAAGGTGCCCAGCGGCCCGTCATTGTTGAACGACAGCGACAAGGTACAGATCGCCCCACTCTCGCTCTTCAACTGGATCGACATATCCATGGCGATCCCCAGTTCGGGATGGATCGGCCCCTGCATCGCATGGGCCGACACGATCTTGCCCGCCTGATAAGCGAACAGATCGACCGTATGCGCCGCATGGTGCCACAGAAGATGGTCGGTCCAGCTCCGCGCTTCGCCCTTGGCATTGATATTCTTGCGACGGAAGAAATAGGTCTGCACATCCATCTGTTGAATGGCCAGATCGCCTGCGGTGATCAGATTATGGACATATTGGTGGCTGGGGTTGAACCGTCGCGTATGCCCGACCATGCAGACAAGGCCCGTTTCCTGTTGCTTGGCTAGCACCGCCTGCGCATCGGCCCAGCTATCCGCCAACGGAATTTCGACTTGGCAGTGCTTGCCCGCGTCCATGCAGGCGATGGCCTGCGCCGCGTGCATTTGCGTCGGCGTACACAGGATCACCGCATCAACATCGTCGCGGGCCAGCGTCTCGGCAAGTTCCGTCGTCGCATGGCCGATGCCATATTTATCGGCAATCGCCTGGGTCGCATCCAACCGACGACCAACCAGCGACGTCACGCTCACACCGTCGATATTCTTGAGGCCATCCAGATGCTTTTCGCCAAAGGCACCCGCGCCAGCCAAAGCAATACGCATGAGAAACTCCGTATATTTAAGCCCCTCCCTTTCAAGGGAGGGGGAAGGGGTGGGTGCGAGCCAAGCGAGCCTGCACCCATCATGAAGAGGCTTACTCTGCCGCGATCGCTGTCACCGTATCGCTTCCGGTCATGTCCAGCCCCTCGCCATTGTCCGGGCGTAGCACCATATGGCCGATCGCGGTGTTGGAGCAGGGCACATGGTAATGGCGGTGCAGCGCACGGGTCTTCTTCCCCAGCGCGCCGCGCATCACGAGCCACATCACCATCTCAATGCCTTCGCTGCCGGTTTCGCGCAGATATTCGATATGCGGAATGCGGCGTAGATGGTCGCTGTCACCGATCAGACCGTCCAGGAATTTATTGTCCCATTCCTTGTTGATCAGGCCCGCGCGCGGCCCCTGCAACTGGTGGCTCATGCCGCCCGTACCCCAGATCTGCACGTTCAGATCTTCGGGGAAACTCTCGACCGCTTTACGCACCGCCTCGCCCAGCGCCCAGCAGCGATTACCCGATGGCGGCGGATAGGTGACGACGTTGACCGCCAGCGGCACGACCTTGCACGGCCAGGCGTCGGGCTTACCGAACATCATGGAAAGCGGCACGGTCAGGCCATGGTCGACATCCATCTCGTTGATGATGGTCATGTCGAACTCGTCCAGCACCAGGCTCTGCGCGATATGCCAGGCGAGGTCGGGATGCCCCTCCACGTCCGGCACGGCGCGCGGACCCCAGCCTTCATCGGCCGACTTGTAGCGTTCGCCACACCCGATCGCGAAGGTCGGGATGATCTTCATGTCGAAGGCGGACGCATGGTCATTATAAACGAGGATGATGACATCGGGCTTTTCCGCCTTCTCCCATTCACGCGTCCAGTCATAGCCCGCGAAAATGGGGCCGAAATACTCGTCCCGATCCTTGTTGAAGTCCGACGCCACGCCCAGCAGCGGCACATGGCTCGACGCCACACCAGCAGTAATCCGCGCCATATCAGCGATCCTCATTCTTGGCCGCAGCCGCAGCTTCATTCGCCCTGATCGACCGCACGCCTTCGGGCGAACGGCCACCGTTCATCATCATCTCGCGATATTGCGGGAATTCCATGTCCGTCATGGTGCTGACGGCTTCGGCGAACGGAATACCATCGGTCGAAAACAGCTTCGCCAGAAAATAGACATTGCCGCCCAGATCGAGGCAGCGATTATAATCGCGCGCCAGCATCGCTTCCTTCTGGTCCTCGGTCAGCGGCCATTCGTCCATATAGGCGCGCTCATCGGCCTTGAACCGGGTGCGATTCTCGTCCTTCATCAGGCTCATCGCAAACTGGTTCATATGATAGCCCTGCCGCGCCCGCTTGGCGGTGAAGACACGGGTGCCGGGGATATCTTCCATCTCGGCCAGATATTCATGGATATCCTGGTGCTTGGGATCTTCTGTTATCATAGTCCCTTCTCCTTCAACTGGGCATCAAGGCGCGGGAACACCCGGCGGGCATTGCCCTCGAAAATCGCGGCGCGCTCGGCATCGCTGATCTCCAGCGCATCGACATAGCGTTTGGTGTCATCGAAATAGTGGCCAGTGGTGGGATCGATACCGCGCACCGCGCCGACCATTTCCGACCCGAACAGGATATTCTTATTGTCGATCACATCGGCCAGCAGATTAACGCCCGGCTGGTGATAGACGCAGGTGTCGAAAAAGATGTTGTTCATCAGATGCGTCGATAGGTCGGGCTTCTTGAGCATGTCGGCGAGGCCGCGATAGCGCCCCCAATGATAGGGCACCGCGCCGCCGCCATGCGGAATGATGAAGCGCAGCGTCGGGAAATCCTTGAACAGATCACCCTCCAGCAACTGCATGAAGGCGATTGTATCGGCGGCGATATAATAGCCGCCGGTCGCATGCATCGCCGGATTGCAGCTGCCCGACACATGGATCATCGCCGGAACGTCCAGTTCGACCATCTTTTCGTAGAAGGGATACCAATAGCGGTCGGTCAGCGGCGGATGGGTGAAATGCCCGCCACCCGGATCGGGATTGAGGTTGCAGCCGATGAAACCCATCTCGACGCAGCGTTCCAACTCGGCGATCGAATTGCTCATGTCGGCCTTGGGCGACTGCGGCAACATGCATACACCAACGAAGGTTTCGGGGAACATAGCCACCACCCGCGCGATCAGGTCGTTGCAGCGCATCGCCCATTCCTTGGCCATCGCCTCGTCGCCGACATGCGGTGCCATCGCCGACGCGCGCGGCGAAAAAATCGTCAAGTCCGCGCCGCGTTCCTTGATCAGCCGCAACTGGTTCGCCTCGATCGTTTCGCGAATTTCCGCGTCGCTGATGTCGGGATAGGGCGGGCAGGCCGTGCCCGCCTTGAACGCAGCCTTCTGCTCTTCGCGCCAGGCGTCATGCCCCTTCGGCAGCACCGTATAATGGCCATGGCAATCGATAATCAGGCTCATCGCGTCTCTTTCCTCAACCCTTATTCCGTCACCCCAGCGCAAGCTGAGGTCTCAGGCGACAGCGCACCACGCCCGCCCCAAAATCCCCGTCATTCCCGCGAAGGCGGGAATCCATCTCCCAGCAGTTCCTCTTGTCGCGAGGTGGCGAGATGCATTTCCGACTGCGCGGGAATGACCTTGGAAGAAACCACGCCAATCTTCGCGCCCAGCCCTTCCGGCACCATTTTAACCCCCAGCGCCCCGATCGCCCGCTGCCGCGCCACCGTGCCGCGCGTCATCGCGGCCCCCGTGCCAAGCCCTTCCAGCGTCTTGACCACTTCCTCCATCTCGGCCGCACGGCGCAGGCCATGCACCAGCATCCGGTCGAGATTATAGTCGGCCCGCGCGCCCCAGGGCTTGGCCTTCTCGCTCGCGTCGAGCGATGCCAGCACCTCGTCAAGCACGTCGGCCGCCTCGGCCGCCAGCACGCATTCGGCGGTCAGCGCTTCCATCCCCTTGACCATGACCGATCGGATCATCTTGATCGATGAGGCGCGCCCGACATCGGCACCCACGATGCGGGTCTTGGCAAAGCCCAGCGCCGCCAGCCGGACCTGCGCGTCTTTGGCGCGTCCGCCGCTCAGCAACAAGGGGACGTTCAGTCGCGCCGGATCAACAGGCGCCATCACCGCCACATCGACATAATGGGCACCCGCAGCCTCAATCGCGCGCGCCGCCGCCTGCTTGGTCTGCGGCGCGACACTGTTCATGTCGCAATAGAGCGCGTCCGGCGCTATAATCGCCGCCGCAGCCTCGGCCACCGCCAGCGCCTGGTCCGCCGTCACCAGCGACAGGATCAGCCCGACGCCATCCAGCGCGTCTTCCAGAAAGCGCGCGGGCAGGACGCCCGCCTGCCTATAGGCCGCCAGCATGGCGTCGCGCGTGGCCGCCGCATCAGTCTTGGTATCATAGACATGGGCGGCCGCCGCCCAATCCCCAGCTAGCGCAAAGGTGGACCCTGCCTCGCCAAACCCGATAAGACCGACTTCCTGCTCCATAAGAAAGGACATGCCGGATTGTATCCCGCCCGGCCAATCATATCCGGGGGCGTCACATAAGATTTTACGAATTCATGGTTGCGACCGCCTGTTCGATCGCCGCCATGAACTGTTGCTGCAGCCGGGTGGGTCGCCAATCGGCGCGACTGGTGACGCCAATGGTACGGCTGATCTCGCCGGGCGCCGGACCGATATCGGCCAGCATCCCGCTGTCGAGTTCGACCCGCAACTGATCGACCGACAGCAAGGTGAGATAATCACCGCTCACGAGCAATTGCCGCACCGTCATCACCGACCCGCACTCGATCGGCACGGCAGGCAAGTCACCGCCCAGCGCCGCGAACATCGCCTGCCACAATTGGCGCAGCGGCGTGCCCTCGGGCGGCAATATCCAGGGAAAGCGCCGCAGATCATCGCCATTCCAGCCCTGCTCCAGCACATGCCCTGCCCGCGCGAAAATCGTCGGTCGATCCTCGAACAAGGGTTGCTGCACCAGGTCCAGCCCGATCGTCGCATCGCGCAACGCGCCGACCATCATGTCGATCTCGCCATCGCGCAACGGTCCCACCATTTCGGCATGCGACCCTTCGACCACGGAAATATCGACCTGAGGAAAGTCCCGGCGAAAGCTGGTGATCGCCAGCGGCAGCAGCCGCGCGCGGCTGAGCGGCATGGCCCCCACCAATATCCGCCCGCTATCCTCCCCCATCAGTTCGGCAATCTCTTCCAGCCCCTGCCGTAGTTCAGCCAGCGCCAGCCGCAGCCGGCGCGCCAGCGTCACGCCCGCGCGGGTGAGCATCAGCCCCCTCCCCCGCCGCTCGGCCAGCCGCACCCCCAGCGCCAATCCCAGATCGCCGACCGCGCGGTGCAACGAAGGCTCCGCCACCCCGGCCTGCACCGCCGCCGCCGCATAGCTGCCACCGCGCGCCAGCGCGACGAAGGCCCGGATTTGCGCGGCCGTCACCCGGCTGCTGCCGATCAACCGCAACGCCACATCGACGCGCGGCTTGAAGCGCAGCGCGACGGGCGTCGGCACCATCCCGCCCGGTCGCCGCTCGAACAAGGCCGCGCCCAGTTGCGCCTCCAGCTTGGCAATGCCTTGAGTCACCGCAGGCTGGGTCAGGTTCACCACCCGCGCCGCCAGGCTGACGCTGCCTTGCTCCACCACGGCGGCCATCGCGGCGAGATGCCGGATATTGAACTGATCGACCTGCATTTTTGACAATTAGCAAAATTTTATGCAGTCGCGCCAGAACGGATTTGAGCATAGCGCGACTATTGTCCATGTCGCTGTCTGGTTTAGGAAAGAGGAGCAAGCGCCCATGTCCGGCATCGTCGTCCAGAATATCGAACGGGCGGACCTTTCCGTCATCGACGGTCTCGCCCAATGCGGCGTCGCCACCGTCCATGAAGCCCAGGGCCGCACCGGCTTGCTCGCCCCGCACATGCGCCCCATCTATCCCGGTGCCCGGATCGCGGGCAGCGCCGTCACCATCTCCGCCCCTCCCGGCGACAATTGGATGGTCCATGTCGCGATCGAACAGCTCAAGGAAGGCGACATCCTTGTCCTCGCGCCGACCAGCCCCTGCACCGATGGCTATTTCGGCGACCTGCTCGCCACATCGGCCCAGGCACGCGGCTGCCGCGGCCTGATCATCGATGCGGGCGTCCGCGACCTGCGCGACTTGAAGCAGATGAATTTCCCGGTCTGGTCGAAAGCGGTCCACGCCCAGGGCACGATCAAGGGAACGCTGGGGTCGGTCAATGTCCCGATCGTCTGCGCCAATGCGCTGGTCAACGCGGGCGACGTGATCATCGCCGATGATGACGGCGTGTGCGTCGTATCGCGCGCCGACGCCGTTGCCGTGCTGGAAAAGGCACGGGCGCGCGAAGCCGCCGAAGAAGCGAAGCGCGTCCGCCTGGCCGCAGGCGAACTCGGCCTCGACATCTATAATATGCGCCCCCGCCTCGAAGAAATGGGCCTGAAATATGTCTGAGACCCCTGCCTCCGCTAAGGTCATGTGGATGCGCGGCGGCACGTCGAAGGGCGGCTATTTCCTGGCCGACGACCTGCCCGCCGACACCGCCGCCCGCGACGCCTTCCTGCTGCGCGCCATGGGATCGCCCGATCCCCGCCAGATCGATGGCATGGGGGGGGCCGACCCGCTGACCAGCAAGGTCGCGGTCGTGAAGAAGTCCGCCAGGGATGGCGTCGATATCGACTATCTCTTCCTGCAGGTCTTCGTCGATCAGGCGATCGTCAGCGACGCGCAAAATTGCGGCAATATCCTCGCCGGTATCGGTCCCTTCGCGATCGAGCGCGGCCTCGTCGCCGCGCAGCCGGAAGAGACGCGGGTCGCCATCTTCATGGAAAATACCGGCCAGATCGCCATCGCCACGGTCCAGACGCCCGGCGGCATCGTCCGCTATGATGGCGATGCTCGCATCGACGGCGTGCCCGGTAGTTCCGCCCCGATCCCGCTGGAGTTTCGCGATACCGCTGGCTCCTCCTGCGGCGCGCTGCTCCCGACCGGCAACGCCTGCGACGAAGTCGAGGGCGTTCGCGTCACCCTGATCGACAATGGCATGCCTTGCGTCGTGATGCAGGCGCGCGATGTCGGCATTACCGGCTATGAGGATCGCGATACGCTGGACAAGGACCGCGACTTGAAGGCCCGCATCGAAAAGATCCGCCTCGCTGTCGGCGAACGCATGAACCTGGGCGACGTCACGGAAAAGTCGGTGCCCAAGATGATGCTGGTCGCCCCGCCCCGCAATGGTGGCGCGGTTACGGTGCGCAGTTTCATCCCCCATCGCGCCCATGCGTCGATCGGCGTGCTGGGCGCAGTCAGCGTCGCCACCGCCTGCCTGATTAAAGGGTCGCCCGCCGCCGACGTCGCCAACATCCCTGACGGTTCGCGCAAGACGCTGTCGGTGGAGCATCCCACCGGCGAAACCACCTGCGTCATGGAACTGGACGAGAGCGGCTCGGTCACCAGCGCGGCGATGCTGCGCACGGCGCGCAAGCTGATGGATGGGACCATTTTTTCCTGACCGTTCGGGCTCAGCCTGTCGAAGCCCTCCACTTGTCTTAAAGAAAAAAACAGCCGTTGGCTTCGCCGACCTACGGTTCGACAGGCTCAGGGCGAACGGAGTTTTAGGATATGACTCGGATCGTTTCATGGCACGGCAACCCGTCCAAACCGCTCTATACGCCCCCGCCCGGCGCGATTGATGCGCACTGCCATGTGTTCGGGCCGATGGCGGACTTCCCGTTCAGCGCGAAGGCGAAATATCTGCCCGAAGACGCCGGACCGGACATGTTGTTCGCCCTGCGCGACCATCTGGGTTTCGACCGCAACGTCATTGTCCAAGCCAGCTGCCACGGCACCGACAATAGCGCGACGCTAGACGCCATCGCCAAGTCTAACGGCAAAGCACGGGGCGTCGCTGTCGTTGATCCGGCGATCTCGGAGGCTGACCTCCTGGCCCTCCATGACGGCGGCATCCGGGGCATCCGCTTCAATTTCCTCAAGCGCCTGGTCGACGACGCGCCCAAGGACAAGTTTCTGGAAGTCGCCAGCCGCCTGCCTGCCGGCTGGCATGTCGTCATCTATTTCGAGGCGGATATCCTCGAAGAATTGCGCCCCTTCATGGATGCTATCCCCGTGCCCCTCGTGATCGACCATATGGGCCGCCCCGATGTGACCCAGGGACCGGACGGCGCGGATATGAAGGCCTTTCGCACCTTTCTCGATTCCCGCGAAGACATTTGGTTCAAGGCCACCTGTCCCGACCGCCTCGATCCCAATGGCGATCCATGGAATGCCTTCGCGGATGCCGTCGCGCCGCTCGTCGCCGACTATCAGGACCGCGTGCTATGGGGCACCGACTGGCCCCACCCCACTATGCAGGACGCCATCCCCGACGACGGCCATCTGGTCGACATGATCCCGCGCATCGCGCCAACCGCAGAGTTGCAGCGCAAATTGCTGATCGACAATCCGATGCACCTCTACTGGCCGGAGGAAAATGTCGCCTGACGGACGTGGGCGTCAGGCGACCAGCCCGACGCCCACATCCTGCCCCGCCCATGCGCCCCAGCGATCCGCATCGGGCCGGGCTTCGACCCGATCGACCAGGTTGAATATCTTTACCTGACCCTGGGCGGCATCATAGGTGGGCCAATCCTCCTCCGGCCTGCCATGCCGCACGAAATGGGCAATGTGCCGCGTCATCCTTTGGCCCAAGGCGGCACGCTGCCCGGTCATCCGTCCACCCCGCGCCAGCGCAGCGCGCAACCCGTGCATCGGCCATGTCAGCGTGAGGTCCAGCCCATGAGTCGCCCCGGCGATGGGGTGCGCATAATCGAAGCGGTAGAACCAGGTCGGGCTATGCGCGGCATGGCGATCAGCGAAATGGCGGGTCGGCATGACGAACGTCAGGTCACTGGCCAGCGCCCGCCGCCCCGCCTTGGTGCGCGGATAGGTCGCCAATATCGCCTGCGCTTGTTCCACTCCCAATTGCCCGCGCAACAGCGTTTCCAGCGCGGACCAACTGGTTGGCAGAATATCGCCGGGCATCAACTCGAACAATCGTACCTCGTCGCGCGTCGCTCCGGCCAGCAACGGCACTGGCGCGGCCTGCGCCTCCTGAATGGCCGCGAGTGTCCCTGGCACCAGATCGCCGTCCAGCCAGGGCGATGCGGGAATAGTCCCCGGATTGGCCGCGCCGACAGCCGCCTGCGCCTCAAAGAGGGCGTGCAAATCCAGCGCCTGTAGTGCCGGAAGGTCGCGTCCCCCTGCACCCAATGCCGCGGCATATTGGCGGCCAATTGCCTCGCTCTTCGCCCGACCATGGATCAGGCTTACGGCACCGCTCTGCATGATCGCCTGCTGAAACAGTGGCCGCGCTGCCGGGATGTGCAACAGCAGCGAGACAGACATTGACCCGGCGGATTGCCCGCCAATCGTCACCCGATCAGGATCACCACCGAAGGCGGCGATGTTGTTCTGCACCCATGTCAGTGCAGAAATCTGGTCGCGCAGGCCGAGGTTGGAGGGAATATCTGCGCTATTCAGCGCGGCCCCAAGATTTACGAAACCCAGTACACCGACGCGATAATTGATCGTGACGACGATGATCCGTCCATCGCGGGCGAGTTGGGAGCCGTCATAGCTGTTGCCGCTGCCCGCGACGAACGCACCGCCGTGAATCCAGACATAGACGGGCAGACGTTCCTCTTCGCCCATATCGTCCGGCGCGTAGATGTTGACGGTAAGACAATCTTCGGAAAAATCCGGCTGGGAGATGCGCGCGCGCTTTGCCGCGTTGCCATACATTTGCGGGCATTGCGGACCCGGTACGGTCGCATCGCGCACGTCGGCCCATGTCGGGGCCGCGACAGGCGCGGTAAAGCGGGCGGCCTGCGCATAGGGAATGCCCAGCCAGCGCCGTGCACCTTGGGCGCTTGACCCGCGAACGAGACCAGACTGCGTAGCGACGACCTGATTGTTCATGGCACTCCCCTCTCCTGCGGCGACGTCGCACCGCATCACGCCTATCGCACCATCATCGCCCGCCCAACACGCTTTTGTTCATGCAGCGGATCGCCGTACCGATATCGGGCTGGTCGGACGTCACGCAGATCCAAGAAGGCTGACGAACGCCCGGATTTGCAGCTAGCCTCGCCCAAAATCACAGGAGAGACGATATGGAAGCGCTTGCAGAACTGGTCGCCAAGGAAGAGATACGACAGCTGGCGCAGCTTTATTCGCGTGGCGTCGATCGCAAGGATCTCGCGCTGCTCCGCACGCTCTATACGGACGATGCGATCGACAATCACGGCCCTTATTCGAGCGGCCCGGTCACGAACTACTACGCCTTTCTCGAACGGTCGCTGCCCCACATGCATATCGGCAGTCACCATATCTGCAATCATCTGGTCAGCGTCGATGGCGACACGGCGCAAGGTGAAGTCTACGCCATCGCCTGGCACCTGATCCCCGATAGCAAAGGCGGCCTAGCGCATGACGTCCAGAGCGTCCGCTATGTGGATAATTATCGCAAGGAAAACGGCCGCTGGCTGTTCGCGCGGCGCGACGTCCAGTTCGACATGAAGATGCTGCTTCCGGCCGCCGATCATGGCGAAAAGCCTGATCCCACCCAGGACGCGACTTACGCAGTGCTTCCCGCGGCTTTGTTTGCGCGTCATTGACGCTCCGCCGCCGGTTCGCCGAGGCGATCAAACCAGGCCTTGCTTGACAGCGTCGGCGGCGATGTTGATCACCCGTTCAAACGACGAAATGGTCGGCATGGCAGGAAGGATTTTTCGATGACACGCTCTCTCAATGGCAAGGTCGCGGTGGTGACGGGCGCGGGGTCGGGTATCGGGCGGGCCATCGCCATCCGCCTAGCCGAAGACACGGCGAAGATCGCCATCTGGGACATCAATGCCGAAGGTGCTGCCGAAACCGCGCAGATGATCGAGGATGCCGGTGGCAGCGCCATTGCCATCGCCGCCGACTGTTCGGACAAGGCCGCCATCCACGCGGCGGCGGAGGAAACCCGCGCCACGCTCGGCCCCGTCGCCATCCTGGTCAACAATGCCGGCATCGCGCCCTTCACCCCATTCATGGAGATTGAGGACGACCTGTTCGACAAGGTCATCCACATCAACCTGCGCGGACCATATCTGCTGACCAAGGAAGTCTTGCCCGACATGCTCGCCGCCCAATGGGGCCGTGTGATCAACATCACTTCCTCCTCGGTTCAGTCCGGCTCCTTTGCCCAGGGCCATTATGTCTCGTCCAAGGGCGGATTGATGGGCATGACCAAGGCGCTGGCACTGGAATTCGCCGCCAGCGGCGTGACGTTCAACATGGTGCCGCCCGGCTTCATCGACACGCCCATGCTACGCGCGGCACCGATCGACGTCGATGCTTTTGCTCAGACCCTGCCGATGAAGCGGGTGGGCAAGCCGGAAGATATTGCCGCCGCCTGCGCCTATCTGGCGTCGGAGGAGGCCAGCTACATTACCGGCCAGACGATCAGCACCAATGGCGGCCGCTATATGGGATCGCATTAAGCCCGAACAGAAGAGCGTCGTGCCCCAAGCACCTTGCGTGCGCGCCATCGGCTCTTATGCTGGCACCATGGTTCAGAAACGTCGCATTGGAGCCGAAAGCTCCGAAACCCGCGCCCGCATTGTCGACGCTGCCGAACAGGTGATCCGCGATGAAGGTTATGCCGCCGCCAGTTCGCGGCGCGTTGCCCTGCGCGCGGAATTGCCGCCATCGCTGGTGCATTATTATTTCCCCACCACCGATGACCTGCTGCTCTCTGTATTCCGGCGCGGCGCGCAGCAAAGTGACGCGATGATCGACCAGGCGCTGGCCAGCGACGATCCGGTGCGCGCGCTGTGGCATTTCTTTACCGATACCAGCCGCACCGCGCTGGCGATGGAATTTGTCGCGCTGGCCAATCACCGCAAGGCGATCCGCGCAGAAATCACGCGCCACAGCGAAGCGATGCGCGCACGCCAGACCGCCTGTCTCGACCGGCTGCTCGGTCCGAAACTGGCCGAGCAAGGCATGACGGCTGCGGCCATGAGTGTGCTGCTCGCGAGTGCAGGACGGGCGCTGGTCATGGAAAAGGGTCTGGACGTCAGCGCCGGGCATGACGATGCGCGGCACGCGGTCGAACGCTGGCTGGATAAGCTCCTCGCCTAAAAATGAGACATGTTGACTTTTTTTCAACCCCATGCTGAACATGTGTTCAAGGCGTAGAGAAGACTGAGGAGAGTCGGACATGGCAAGCACCGCAATCACGCGCATGGCGCATGAAGAGATCAAGCCGAACATCGGTAGCCGCATCCTGAACAGCAAGGCGGAATTGCTGGCGGGCGATCTGGGACCGCAGCTGCGCGAGTTGCTGGAACAGCGCGGCGTGCTGGTGTTTCCCAAGATCGATTTCGACGATGACGAGCAGATCGCCTTCACCAAGACGCTCGGCACATTCGCGCCCGAAATGCAGGACGGCACCAACCACAAGATTCACAAGATCACGCTCGACGTGAAGGAAAACCCGCAGAGCGCCGAATATCTCAAAGGCTCGCTCTACTGGCATATCGACGGCACGATGAACGATACGCCGATCCTGGCGTCGCTGCTATCGTGCAAGGTCAAGGCGCCGTGGGGCGGGAATACCGGCTTCTGCAACACCTATGCCGCCTATGAAGCGCTGAGCGACGCGCAGAAAGCGGAGTATGAGAAGCTGCGCGTGATCCATTCAGTGTGGGCGACGGTCTTCTATTATGAACCGGAACCCAGCCTCGCCAAGATTGAGGGGATGCAGCGCATTGGCGAAAATGAACTGCCGCTGGTGTGGAACCACAAGTCGGGGCGCAAGTCGCTGGTCCTTGGTTGCACCGCGCATCGTGTCAAAGACGTGACCCCGATGGAAAGTGCCAAAATTCTGGTCGGCCTGCGCGAATGGGCGACGCAGGAGGAGTTCAGCTACAGCCATGAATGGAGCGTCGGCGACCTGGTGATCTGGGACAATACCGGCACCATGCACCGCGCCGAGGCCTATGATCCCGCTTCCAACCGCATGATGCACCGCACCAAGTTGCAGGGCGAAGAACCGTTCGAATAAAACGGCTTTAGCGCGGGCTAGTTAGAGGCCCGTCGCCAAATATGGCGGCGGGCTTTTCAATGCGCGTCTCAGATAGTTACTCGATCGACTTTGGTGCGCCGGTGCCCATATAACGCGCGAGATTCTGATGCAGGCTGGCGACCGAGCGCTCCATATAGGGATTGGGCTGGGTGCCGCGGAAGCCGACATTCTTCATGCCCTGCTGGACGGCGGCCATGTTGGTGAAATCCTGTTGCAGGACCGGCGGCCATTCCTCCGGTTTGGTATATTCCCAGTCGGTCGCGGGCGCTTCGCCGTCGGGGAACAACTCGAATACCGCCGCCTCGAAAATACATTTGTCCGGGTCGCCCTGATAGGGACGGGCCGAATAGCAGAGCATGTTGTTGACGGCGTGGCCGATCTGGAAATTGGGGAAGATCTGCCAGGCGGTCCCGCTCTTGGCGGTATGGGATGGCTCGACCACCGGCCAGATGACGCCGCGCTTTGCATCGTCGGCGCGGGCGGTGGCCAGCCAATGCTGGAGCACCTGGGCCGCGGGGGTGCCTTCGGGCAATTCGTCCTTCAGTCGCTGCGCCGCGTTGACCAGCGTCATGGTCGTATTGGTGTTGGCATTTTCCCAGGTGAAGAGCTGCATCTCCGCCGTCGAGAGGCGCGGGTCTTCGCCCGATCCGACCCGCAATTTGGCCTGGTTCTCGTCCATATTCTTGGGCGCGTCATAGCCGATATTGCTGTGCAGCCCATGTTGGCGCGCCCAACCGCGAAATTCGCCGAAGGCATTGAATTCGGGATGGGTGGTCTGGACATGATATGTTTCGCTGAACGCTTCCAGCGCGACTTTCCAGTTGCAGTCGAAGATGATCCATTTGCGCCAGCGATAGCGCATATTCTGAAGGCCGAAGGGATCGAGCATGCCCGGCACCACGCCCAGATAGTCGGTCAGCGACTCCCCGTCGGGATCAAGGCTGATCCATGCCCAGCCGCCCCAGGTGTCGACCCGTACCTTGCCCAGCGCGGTGCGTTCCGCGGTCAATTTGCCCTGCCAGTCATCCTGATGGTTGACGAAGGTGCATTGCCCCTGTCGATCGAAGGTCCAGCCGTGGAAGCCGCAGATGATGCTCGTCCGGTTGCCGCGTGCGTTGCGAGCGCCCGCTGGCGTGTCGATCAGACGGCGGCCACGATGGGGGCAGACATTGTGAAAGGCACGCAATTCGTCGGGGCCAGCCCGCATGACGATGACCGAGTCCTCAAGGATATCGTAAGTGACAAAATCACCCACATTGGGAATGTCCTCCAACCGGGCGGCCTGCAGCCAGACCTTGCGCCACAATCGGTCCTGTTCGGCGCGCGCATAATCGGGCGATATATAGGCCTCGACCGGGCCGGTGACCGGCTGTGTCAGATCTGTCATGGCATCCTCGCTTGTCATCTATCGGCCCTGCCACCGGGGCAGGCGCTTTTCTGCAAAGGCACGCGGGCCTTCCTGTGCGTCTTCGCTTTGGTAGGTGTATTCCGACGCGGCACGGGCGGCCTGGAGCGCAGCGGAGCGGCCCATCTCGGTCGCAAGCATCACCGTGTCGCGGCCTGCTTTCACCGACAGAGGCGCGCCGTCCAATATTTCGGTGGCAAGCGCGATGGCGGCGTCCAGCAGTGCTTCGGGTTCGGCCAGGCGATTGACGAGACCGATCTCATAAGCGCGCTGCGCGGTGATCGGCTTTCCGGTCAGGATGATCTCCATCATGATCCGCTGCGGGATCATGTGGATGAGCGGCGAGGCCCAGGGGGATGAGCGGCCGACCTTGACCTCAGTGATGGCAAAGCGCGCGGTGCTGCTGGCGACGCACAAGTCGCAGGCCTGCGCGATCATCCAGCCGCCCGCGAAAGCGACGCCATTGACGGCGGCGATCGTGGGCTTGGTCAGTTCGATCGTGTCGTAAGGCAGCGGGAACATGGCGCGCGGCGGGACGGTCATGCCGGTCTCGACCATTTCCTTGAGGTCGCCACCCGCGCAGAAGGCCTTGTCGCCTGATCCCGTCAGAATGGCGACGCGCAGCGCCGGGTCCGTTTCGAATCTTTCCCATGCCGCCCGCAAGCCTTCGCGCACTTCGCGGCTGAGGCAGTTGCGCTGGTCGGGGCGGCTGATCGTCAGGACGGCAATGCCATCGGCACGGGCGTCGAAAAGGATGGCGTCGGTCATGTCGCTGACATTCCTCCCCTGGCAGGGGAGGTGTCTGGCGCAGCCAGACGGAGGGGTGTCGCCCTATCGATAGGGTGACACCCCTCCGTCAGCACTGCGTGCTGCCACCTCCCCTTACAGGGGAGGATTTCAGGCTTCGACCGGCGAGACTTCATCTAAAATCCCCTTTGCGCGATGATATGGGCGGCCCGGTCCAATTCCTCGCGGAAGTCTGGATGGGCGATGGCGATGAGGCGGCGAGTGCGCTCGGCGAGGCTTTGTCCTTTGAGTTCGGCCGCGCCATATTCGGTGACGACGACGTCCACGTCGGTGCGAGCGGTGGTGACCGGGCCGGAGAGTTGGGCGACGATCTTGCTGAGCGTGCCGCCCTTGGCCGACGCCGACAGCGCGATGATCGATCGGCCGCCCGGCGATCTGGCACCGGCCCGCACGAAATCGACCTGGCCGCCGGTGCCGCCAAGATAGGCCGCGCCCGATTGTTCGGCGTTAACCTGTCCGGTCAGGTCCACCTCCAGCGCGCTGTTGATCGTGACTAGGCGCGAGAGGCGGCCCAATATCGCGGCGTCGTGGGTATAGCTGGTCGCGCACATACGGATCGCGGGGTTGCGGTGCGCCCAGTCGTAGAGGCGCTTCGTGCCGATGAGCGCGCCGTTGATCGAGACGCCGGGATCGACCTCCTTGCGGGCGTTGGTGATGACGCCAGCTTCGACCAGTTCGACAAGGCCATCGCCCAGCATGCCGGAATGGACGCCCAGATCCTTGCGGTCGTGTAGCAGCCGCAGGATCGCATCGGGCACAGCCCCAACCCCAGTCTGGATCACCGCGCCGTCGCCGATATAGGCGGCACAGTGGCGGGCGATGGCTTCGTCGGTGGGACCGATCGCGGCGGGGGCGACTTCGACCGGCGGACGGTTGACGGGAATGGCGACATCGATGGCCGAGGCCGGGATGGTTTCGCCCGGCGTGAAGGGGACCGCTTCGTTGATTTCAGCGATGACGACCCGCGCCTTGTCGACGGCAGCGCGAACATAATCGCTGATCAGGCCGCAGCTATGATTGCCCTGCTTATCCGCCGGGCTGACCTGGATCAGCGCCACGTCGCAGGGGATGATCCCGGCGGTGATGAGCGGACCGACCTGGCTCACATGGACGGGGATGACCTGTAATTTCCCTGCCTTGGTCATGGATCGCAGCGCACCGATCGCGCCCATGCTGGACAGGGCGAAGCTGTCGGCGGTGGCGGGGGTGAAGAGGCCGGAAAAGCTGGTGGCGATGAAGGCGGAAAGGCCCGGAATGTCCCGGCCTTGGTCGATCAGCGCCTCGACCAGGGTCGTGGGTTCGCCACAGGCCTGGCCGATGACGATATGGTCACCGGCCTTTAAGTGTACAGCGAAGCGGACACTGGTTTCGCTTTTCACAATCGCCCTACTTGTCGGAGTAAATGTTCGGCGCGGCTGAGATGGGGACGATCGAGCATCCCGCCCTTGTAACCGATCGCGCCGACGCCAGGATTTTTCGCAAATATATCAACAACTTCAAGTGCGTGCGATATTTCTTCCTCAGTGGGCGTGAAGGCGGCATTGATCACATCGACCTGCGCCGGGTGGATCGCCAGCATGCCGCGATAGCCATCGCGCCGTACTTTTTCCGCACGGGCTTTCAGGCCTTCGAGATCACGGAAATCGCCCTGGATCGTTTCGATCGCCGTCACACCGGCGGCCGCTGCGCCGAGCAGGCACATGGAGCGCGCCAGTTCATAGGTGAAGCCATAGCTGCCGTCGTCATTGCGGTTGTTGCTGGCGCCGATCGAGTCGGCCAGATCCTCCGCGCCCCAGGTCAGCGCGACGACACGCGGCGCGCCCTTATAATTGCCGGTATGGAACATGGCTTGCGCGGTTTCGGTGACCAGCACGATCAGCGGGGTCGAGCCTTCATCGATGCCATTGGCGACTTCAAGCGCGGAGAGATAATGGTCGAGCCGCTCCACATCCTGCCGCCCATCGACTTTGGGCAGCATGATGCCGCCGGGGCGCGCGGGCATGATCGCGGCGAGATCGAGCAGCGTATGGGGACCGTCGAGCGGATTGACCCGGACCCACAAACGGTCCCGGCCTTCGGGACGGCTGGCGAGACAATCATGGACCAGTTGGCGCGCCAGCACCTTGTTGTCGGTCGTGACGGCATCTTCCAGATCGAACAGCGCGATGTCCGCCGCGCTGTCGGCGGCCTTGGCCATCTTCTTCTCGCTGTCGCCGGGCGCGAACAGCCAGGAGCGCATCTTGATCGAGAGGGTGGCGGGGGTGGACATGATCTTCTCTCCGGTCAGTAGGATTTGGGCAAGTCCAACACTTTTTCGGCGAGAAAGTTAAGGATCATATGCGGGCTGACCGGCGCGGTGCGCGGAATCAGCACTTCACGCAGCAGCCGTTCGACATGATATTCCTGCGCATAGCCCATGCCACCCAACGTCAGCATGGCGGTATGGCACGCCTCGAACGCGAATTCGGCGGCGAGATATTTGCCCGCATTGGCCTCGACGCCGCATTCCTCGCCCTTGTCGAATTTGGTCGCGGCCTGCATCACCATCAGATTGGCGGCTTCCAACTGCGCCCAGCATTTGGCGAGCGGATGCTGAATTCCCTGATTCATGCCGATCGGCCGGTCGAACACGATGCGTTCACGGGCGTAGCGCGCGGCACGCTGGATCGCGTTGCGGCCAATGCCCACCGCTTCGGCCGCGAGTAAAATGCGTTCGGGGTTCAGCCCTTTGAGGATGATGCGGAAGCCCTGCCCCTCCTCGCCGATGCGGTCTTCTTCGGGGATGAAGAGGTCGTTGATGAACAGCATGTTGGAGCCGACCGCATGACGGCCCATCTTCGGGATCAGCTGATGCTCGATTCTATCGCGGTCGAGTTTGGTATAGAAGAGCGACAGGCCGTGGGTCTTGTTCTCCACCTCATCGATCGGGGTCGTCCGCGCGAGCAGCATCATCCGGTCGGCGACATGGGCGTTGGTGATCCAGATCTTTTCGCCATTGACGCGATAGCCGCCCGCTTCGCGCACAGCGCGGGTCTTGAGCTTGGTCGTGTCCAGCCCGGTATTGGGTTCGGTGACAGCAAAGCACATTTTTTCCGCGCCCGACAGGATCGGCGGGATCATGCGCTGCTTCTGTTCCTCGGTGCCGAACAGGTCGATGGGTTCGAGGCTGAATACCGGGCCATGGATGGTGGAGGCCGCCGTCATGCCGCCGCCCGCTTCGGCCACCGCCTGCATCATGATGGCCGCTTCGGTAATGCCAAGGCCAGCGCCGCCGACCGATTCCGGCATGGCGACGCCGAGCCATCCCGCCTGCGCCATCGCCGTGTGAAATTCGACCGGATATTGGGCATCCCGATCACGCGCGAGCCAATAATCGTCGCTGAACTGGCTGCATTGGGCCAGCACGGCGTCGCGAATATTCTGCTGGTCGTCGGTAAAGGCAAAATCCACGTTTCTGGTCCCGATTGCCGCAAGGGGCGGTCCTGATTGTCGGCCTTTTGGGTATCAGTGGGGGATAAGGCGCACAATCGAACGGCTGTTCAACATCCAACATATCGGTGGGGCGAAGTGGTTGGCCATGGCGTCGCCGCGCCGCCTGTCCTAGCCCGACGGCATGGAACAGGAGAGAGACATGGGCGAGCCAAAGGGCCATGGTGGGCCGCTGACAGGCGTGCGGGTGGTCGATCTGACCGCGATGGTCTTTGGCCCCTATGCGACGCAGATCATGGCCGATATGGGCGCGGACGTCATCAAGGTGGAGCCGCCGGGCGGTGGCGACCAGACCCGTTATATCAATGGCGGCAATGCGCCGGACCTGGGCGGCGTATTCACCAACGTCAATCGCGGCAAGCGCAGCATCGTGCTGGACCTGACGCGCGAAGCGGACAAGGATGTGCTGCGCGCGCTGATCGCGACGGCCGATATCTTCATCCATTCGATGCGGGGCAAAGCGATCGCGCGGCTGGGGTTCGACTATGCCGCAGTGAAGGCAATCAAGCCCGACATCGTCTACACCAATTGCTATGGCTATAGTCGGCGCGGGCCGGAGGCGGACAAGCCGGCCTATGACGATACCATCCAGGCCGAATGCGGCATCCCGCATCTACAGGCGCTGATGACCGGCAAGCCCGATTTCATGGCGACGATCATCGCCGACAAGGTGGCGGGACTGACCGGCCTGTACGCGACCATGATGGCGCTGTTCCACCGCGAGCGCACCGGCGAGGGGCAGGAGGTGGAAGTCGGCATGTTCGAAACGATGGCCGCCTTCATGCTGACCGAACATGCAAGCGGCGCGATGTTCGATCCGCCGACCGGCCCCGCCCATTATCACCGCGTCGTCGCGCGCAACCGCAAACCCTATGCGACCAAGGACGGGCATATCGCGGCGCTGGTTTATAATGACAAGCATTGGAACGCCTTTATCGGCGCGGTGCAGCCGGAATGGGCGAGCGAAGAGTTCGACAGCCTGCCCAAGCGGGCGAAGCAGATCGACCGGGTCTATGGATTGCTGGGTGGGACATTCGCGCAGCGCACGACGCAGGAATGGCTGGATTTGCTGGCGTCGCTGCATATCCCCGCCGCACCGTTGCGGACGACGGACGAGCTGTTCGAGAATGACCATCTGAACGCCATCGGCTTTTTCGAAACGGTGGAGACCGAGCATGGCACGGTACGCTTTCCGGGCGTTCCGACCTGGTTTTCCGCGACGCCGGGGAAAGTGGCGGGCGGGGCGCCGGGGCTGGGCGCGCATGGGGATGCGGTGCGGGGGGAGATTAACGCTCCTGCTCTTCCACTTTAAGCGAGGCTCCAAAAGTCGCACTATTCCCTCGTCCGTTCGCCCTGAGCCTGTCGAAGGGCAGCCCTTGTCCGGACAAGAAAGGAAGAAGGCTTCGACAAGCTCAGCCCGAACGGATGTTAGGTCGGCAGCGGCACGATGGATCGACCCTTGCACCGCCACGGCGATGATGCGGGGTGCCCGCCCGATCCGTCTTGAACCCCCCTCCCCAGCCTTTACCCTTCGCCCTCAAAGCTAATAGCGGACAGGGTGACATGGCAGAGGATTTGGCAGCGACGACATCGGTTCCGTTCGAGATTATCGTTCCCGAACGCATCCCGACGCCGCGCTATTATGACGAAGCATTCTACAAGCGCGAGTGCGAAGAGCTTTGGCCGCATGTCTGGCAGATGGCGTGCCGGGTCGAGCAGGTGCCAGAGGTCGGCGACTGGATCGAATATAGCAATCTTGGCCAATCAGTCATTATCGTGCGGACGAAGGATGGCATTCGCGCCTTCCACAATGCCTGCCGCCATCGCGGCGTGCCGCTGACCGAGGGGAGCCATGGCAATTGCAAGGGGAAGGGGTTCATCTGTCCCTTTCATGGCTGGCGCTGGAATATCGAGGGGAAGAACACCTTCGTCTATGGCCGTCATCTGTTCAGCGAGGGGCAGTTGGACGAAGCCGATCTGGCGCTGCGCCCGTGCCGCAGCGAGATCGAGATGGGCTGCGTGTTCATCAATTTCGATGATGATGCGCCGGGATTCCGGCAGCAATTGGGGCCGCTGGCGGCGGGCCTGGACGCCTATAATGCTGACAAGATGCGCGCCGAATGGCAATTCGCCACGGTGCTGCCCGCCAACTGGAAGACCGCGATGGAAGCCTTCATGGAGGGCTATCATGTCATGCGCACGCACCCGCAGCTTCAGCAGAAGGTGCCGATCCTCTATAATATGATGTATGGCATGGACACGGGCGGGATCGGCGTGCCGATCAACCCCAACCGGTCGATGCGCGACAATATCGTCGATCAGGTCGACCATCTGCAACTGTTGAGCGATGGCATGGCGGGCATGTGCCACGCCAAGGATGTGGCGGTGGCGCGCACGCTGATCGACGTCGAATTGCCCGACGATCCGGGCCAGGCGATCATGCAGTGGTTCGGCACGCTCAACCATTGCGTGACGCAGGCCGGGCTGGCCCGCGGCGAACCCGCGCCCGACCTCAATCACATCGCGGTCAATACACCGGTGAAAGCGGTGGAGTTCATCTTCCCCAATTATTTCCTGCTGCCGTTCCTGTCGAGCATGGCCGCCTATCGCATCCGCCCGCTGGGACCGGAAAGCTGCATGTTCGAGCTATGGTCGCTGACCCACTTCCCCGAAGGCCAGGAGCCGCCACCGGTAATGGAAGCCGTGACGCTGCCCTATGACAGCGACCAATTCCCGATGATCCCGCGTCAGGACTATAGCAATATCCCGATCCAGCAGAAGGGGCTGCACGCCCAAGGCTTCGACTTCATGCGATTGTCGAAGGAGATCGAAGGACTGATTTCCAACTATCAGCGGATCATCGACGGCTATCTGAAGGGCGTGGAGCCGGAAAAGCTGAGTGCAGCGACGCAGAAACTGGCGGGGAATTTCGACGGGCCGATATTGGATCTGGGGTTTTAGGGCCGCACCCTACTCCGTTCCTGCTGAGTAGGGACTGAGCCCTTCGACTGCCTGCTTGCAGCAGGCGCTCAGGATAAACCTCACCGTAGGTGAAGTCGAAGGCCCGTATCGAAGCATGGCGCCCATACGCATCCTTCGATACGCCGCTTCGACAAGCTCAGCGGCTACTCAGGACGAACGGGTTGGGTTAATATGCCTCAGCCCCAGAGCGCTTCCGCCGCAGCAAGCCCCTGCCCGCCCCGTCCGCCAAGGTCGCTGATCAGCGCCTTGAGGCGATAGGTCCATAGGTGCAGCGGATGTTCGAGCGTCACGCCCATCGCGCCGAAAAATTGGTGGAAGTCGTAAACGGTCGCGCGCGCGGATTCCTGGGCATGGAGCGCGGCGAGCGCAGCGTCGCCGGGGTCGAGCGTGGCGGCGGCCTTGAGCGCCAGCCAGCGCACGCCGTTGGCGCGCACCTGCGCTTCCGCCAGCCGGTGGCGCAATGCCTGGAAGGTGGCGAGCGGGCGGCCGAATTGCTGGCGGTCGGTCACATGGGCGACGGTGCTGTCGAGCGCGGCGGCGAGCAGCCCAGCGGCTTCGGCGGCCAGCGCGATGCGCCAGCGGGTGAGGATGTCCTCTACAGAAACGGCATGGCTAATGCGGTCGGCGGGCACGGCGAGTAGCGTGGCCATCGGGTAGCCAAAGAGCGCTTCGGGTTCAGGGCGGACCTGCTCTGCCGTGGCGGTGAAGGTCGAAACGCCGGATCGACCGACAATCAGTACGGTGCCCCCTTCGCGCAGGAAGCGGATGGGGCGGGTCGTACGGCCTTCCTCGACCATGCAAAGCGGGCGCGGCAGATCATCGCCCAGCAGCGGGCGGATCAGCGCGCTGGCCGCGGCTTCGACCGTTTGCGGCAGGCGAGCGAGCCGTTCGACCACCAGCGCGGCGGACACTGCACCCAGATCGGGATCGAAACCGATGTCGAGAAATCCACCCTCGGCCAGTTCGCGGTCAAGCTGCGCATCGGGCAGGGCAAAGCCTGCTTCATGCAACGATGCGCCCGCATAGGGCCGGGTTAGCGTGTCGATCGCGTCGAGGATCGCGACCTGATCGTCGGTGAGCGACAGGTCCATCAGCGCGGCTCCCTGGGCAATTTGAGAACATCGGTAGCGATGATGTTGAGCTGGATTTCCGCCGCCCCCGCCGCAATCCCGGCGACGATGCCGCGCTGGTGGTGCATTTTGAGATAGGGGTGCGCGTCGGCAAGCGCTTCGGGCAGGTATTCGACGATGAACTCGCACACGCGCCGCTCGGCCATGACAGTGGCAAAACGCGCGGAGCTGGATTCCGCGCCGATCGCCTCGCCCTTGGCCCGGCGATCGACAATGGCGTAGCTCGCCATGCGGGCGGCTTCGGTGAGGGCTGCCGCATGAGCGGCTTCGATCCTGACCGCTTCGCTGTCGAACCCCCCTTGCTCCTTTAGCACCGCCACGGCACGGTCGAGCGCGGCGCGGGCCAGCGCATAACGGGGTATGCCCAGCCGTTCGTTGGTCAGCGAATAGCCGATAATCTCCCACGCCTGGCCCTCATCGCCCAGGCGCGCGGTGACAGGGACGGTGACATCATCGAAAAACACTTCATGAATATCGCCTTCGCCGATCAGCGAAGGGATTTGGCGCACGGTTATGCCGGGCGTGTCCATGGGCACCAGCAGGATGGAGATGCCACGCTTGCGATCGTCGCTGGTGCGGCAGACGAGGAAGCAGGTGTCGGCCAACCCCGCATAGCTGGTCCAGATCTTCTGGCCGGTGACGTGATAGACATCGCCATCCCGTTCCGCGCGCGTGCGCAGCGAAGCGAGGTCGGAGCCGGAGCCGGGCTCGGAAAAACCCTGGCACCACAGCGCCTTGCCTGCCGCGATCGGCGGCAGGTAGCGCGCCTTCTGATCGGGCGAGCCGTAGCGGATCAGCGTCGGGCCGATCCAGTTGACGTTCATATATTGGCCGCCGCGCGGTTCGCCCGCGATCCACATTTCTTCGGCAAGGATGGTCTGGTGCCAGAGGTCCAGCCCCTGCCCGCCCAATGCGACCGGCCAATGCGGGATCAGCAAGCCCTGCTCCGCCAGCGTGCCGCAAAAACTTTCGGCATAGCGGGTCAGCGCAGGCGAGGCTGGGCCATGCTGCGAGAAACGCTCCCAATCGTCCGGCAGCGTATCGGCCAGCAGCGCGCGCAGCCGGGCGCGGAAGGCCGTTTCCTGATCTGTCCATGCAAAGTCCATGGGCCAGTGATTACGGGATGCCGCAGGACGAGAATAGACGACCGCCCAAGAGAACGCCCCGGTGATATGGTAAAGGCGGGCTTGGACAAGAGCGGCGGAGCGGTACCATGCACAGGCATGGACAAGGACGCCGCCTCTTATATTCCCCTCCTGCCACTGGCCGATATCCCCGATGGCAGCGTCCACGCGGTGGAAGCGGTGGGCCGCTCGATCATGCTGTGCCATTTCGAGGGGCGCATCCATGCGCTCGACAATATGTGCTCCCATGCGCAGGAGCCGCTGGCCTGCGGGCGGATGCGGTTGGGATGGATTGCCTGCCCGGCGCATGGTGCGCGGTTCGACCTGGAAACAGGCGAGGCGTTGACCGGCCCCGCCAGCGACCCCATCGCCACCTATGCCGTGCGCGTGGTGGACGGGATGATCGAGGTCGCGATCTAGGCCATCGCCTTGGGGATATTGCGGGTGCGCCCCTTGCGTGGGGGGCCATATTTGCGACCTAGCAGATGCGTATTTTGTGGAGGCACGGGACTTGAGCGACGCATTGGACGGCTTGCGGCAGGAGGTGCGCGAATGGCTCGCCATTCATGCGCCAAAGGACTGGCGCGCGCACAGCACGAGCGAAGCCGCCTTTCTCGCCATGCAACGCAGTTGGTTCGCGACGCTGGTGAAGGGTGGCTATGCGGTGCCGCATTGGCCCGAAGGTTGGCCGGGCGGCGGGCGATCGCTGGCCGAGCAGAAGGTGATTTACGAGGAATTTGCCCGCGCCGATACGCCGCGCCTGCTGCTATCCTTCATGTCCACCTATCATGCCGCATCGACCTTGTTCGAATGGGGCAGCGCGGAACAGCAGCAGCGTTACATTCCCCGCATCCTTGAGGGCGAAATCTGGTGTCAGGGCTTTTCCGAGCCGGGCGCGGGGTCGGACCTTGCCGCATTGCGCACACGCGCCGAGCGGAAAGGCGACGTCTATGTCGTCAACGGGCAAAAGCTCTGGTCGACAATGGGGCAGTTTGCCAACCAATGCCTGCTGTTGGTGCGGACCAGCAATGAAGGGGTCAAGCAAGCGGGGCTGACCTATTTGCTGCTGGATTTGAAGGTACCAGGCGTCACTGCACGGCCGATCCACCAAATTCATGGCGACGAGGAATTTGCCGAAATCTTCCTCGACAATGTCGAGATACCGGTGGCCAACCGGCTGGGCGAGGAAGGCCAGGGCTGGGCGGTGGCGCAATCGACCCTGTCGTCCGAACGCGGACTGACGCTGCTGGAGCTGAGCGCGCGGATGCGCGGAGCGATGTGGCGGATTGCAGACCTCATCCGCACGCAACGCCGGGCGAACGATGCGGGGATTCTGCGCGACCTGGGCAAGCTGGCGACAAAGATCGATGCGACCTGCGCCGTCGCCGACCAGTTTCTCGCCAATCGCATCGCAGGTGAGGAAAAGGTGGGCGACGCCTCGATCGTCAAGCTGGCCTATGCGCGCGCGCTGCGTGACTTTACGGCGCTTGGGCTGCGGATTGGCGGGCTGGACGCGCAATATCACGCGCCGATCACCTTTGGCGGCGGCATGGAAACGGGCAATTGGATGGCCGATTTCATGAACAGCTATGCCTGGACGATCGCGGGCGGCAGCGATGAGGTGCAGCGCAATATCATCGCCGAGCGGCTGCTGGGGATGCCGCGCGAACCCAAAAGCTGGACCTTGAAGGAGAGCGCGGCATGAGCATGACGCGAAGCGAATTGCAGGACGCCGCCGCCAAGGCGTTCGACGGCGACCTGACCCCCGACGCAGCGCAGAGCTGGACCCTGATCACCGACATGGGATGGCTGATGATGGCCGTGCCGGAGGATCAGGGCGGGCTGGGCCTTGGCCGCGAGGCGGTGGGGGTGATCCATCAGGCGTTGGGGCGGACATTGGTGGCGGGGCCGACGATCGCGCAGATGCTGGTGATCGAGGCGCTGAGCGGCACGGCGCAGGACGAACTGTTGGGCCGGGCGATGGCGGGCGAGGTAATGACCGCGTCGCTGAGCGAAGGCCTGACCGCCGTGCCGGATGCCGACCGGGCCAGCCATCTGCTGTTGGTCGATGCAGAGCGGGTGGCGTTGCTACAGACGCAGGGCCTTGGCCTGACGGCGCGGGCGACGTGGGACAAGACGCGGCGGCTGTTCGATGTTGATGCCGGTGAGCAACAAGGCATAGTGCTGGCGCAAGGGGAAGCGGCGCTGGCGCTCGGCAATCGCCTGTCGGCGCTGCGCAGCCTCGCCCTCGCGGCCGACAGCCTGGGCGGGGCCGACGCGGCGCTGCGCATGACGATCGACTATCTCGAAACGCGGCGGCAGTTCGACCGGCCGCTGGCGCTGTTCCAGGCGTTGAAGCATCGCGTCGCCGACATGAAGACCGCGCTGGTGGCGGCGGAAGCGCTATTCTGGGCGCGGGGCGACGACCCCGACGCCGATGCGATCCGCATGGGCGCGATGAAGGCCCATGCCGCCAACGTCTATCGTCTGATCGCCGAGGAAGCGGTCCAGCTCCATGGCGGCATCGGCCTGACCATGGAGCATCCTTGTCACTTGTTCCTCAAGCGCGCGACGCTGAACGCCGCGCTGGGCGGCGACGCGGACCATTGGGAGGAAGCGGCCGGGCGGCGCATGCTTGCCGCCTGACGCCTCAAGCCATCGGCTCGCCGTCCCAGGTTTCGGTGTCCACCTGCGCCTGTGCCGCGCGGGGATAGCGCGGGCCGGACACCGCTTCGAAGGTGAACAGCGCGTCGACCGCCGCCAGCGTATCGGCCGACAGGTCGAGCGTCAGCGTCGCCAGATCCTCGTCCAGATGGGCGATACTGGTCGTGCCGGGGATCGCGACGATATAGGGACGGCGCGACAATACCCAGGCGAGGCTAAGCTGCGCCATGGTGCAGCCCGCATCCGCCGCGATTGCGCCAAAGGCGGCGGCCAATTCCATATTCCGCTCGAAATGCGGCGATTGGAAACGCGGCATGGCGGCACGGATGTCCCCTTCCGGCACGCCGTCCGCGCCGACCCCGCCCGCCAGCACGCCGCGCGCGACCGGCGAGAAGGCGACGAAGGCGACGCCCAGCTCCCCGCAGGCGTCCAGCACCGCGACTTCGGCGTTGCGGGTCCAGGGCGAATATTCGGTTTGCATCGCGGCGATCGGATGCACCGCATGGGCACGGCGCAGCGTGGCGGCGGACATTTCCGACAGGCCGATCGCACCAATCTTGCCCGCTTCGACGGCACGGACGAGCGCACCCACCGACTCCTCGATCGGGACATTGGGGTCGAGCCGGTGCAGATAATAGAGGTCGATATGCTCGACCTGCAGCCGCCGCAGCGAATCTTCCAGCGTCGCAGTGATAGCCGCTGGCGATCCGTCGATGCCACGCTGCCCATCCTTGCCGCCCAATACGCATTTGCTGGCCAGCGTGAAGTCGTCGCGCCGGTGCATCAGCGTGCGGCCCAACAACTCCTCATTCGCGCCGAACCCATAGAGCGCGGCGGTATCGAAGAAATCGACCCCGACATCGAGCGCATGGCGCAGCAGCCGATCGGCCTTTTGCGCGTCGGGGCGGGGCAGATAGGCGTGGCTGAGGTTCATGCAGCCAAGGCCGATGGCCTTGACCGTAAAGGGACCGACAGTGCGGGGCGAGGGCAATAGGCTCATGAGCGAGGCGATATCCTGTGTCCGTTGGCGTGGCCCTCCCCTTAGCGGGCGATCATGCTCTGGGCCAGCGGGGCGATAAGGTTGCATCATGGGGCACAGCCTATTGGCTTGGCGCGGAAAGGCGGCGATAGTCGGCGGCAGGGGCTTGGAACGGAAGGATAGTGCAATGACGCAGGACGCAGGCAATGGAGACAGGATAGGGGCGGCCGCCTTTCCGCGCGCGGTGCTGGACCTGTTCGACGCCTATGTGCATGGCGCGATCGATCGGCGCGGTTTCCTTAGCCAATGCGCGCTGCATGTCGGCGGCACCGTGGCGGCTACCGCGACGCTGGCAGCGCTCAGCCCCGATTTCGCGCGCGGGCAGGTGATCAAGCCCGACGACAAGCGGATTGTCATCAGCCATGTCGACATCGCTTCGTCCGATGGCCATGGTACGGTGCGCGCCTATGTCGCGCGGCCTGCGGCCAAGGCGGGGGCGAAGCTGCCGGTCATCATCGTCGCGCATGAAAATCGCGGCCTCAATCCGCATATCGAGGATATTGCGCGGCGGCTCGCGGTCGATGGCTATATGGCGGTCGCACCCGATGCGCTGACGACGATCGGCGGCTATCCGGGGGATGAGGATAAGGCGCGCACCGCCTTTGCGACGCTGGATCGCAACAAGATCGGCGAGGATTTCGTTGCCGCAGCGACCTATGCGCGGACGATGGCGGGCAGCAATGGCAAGATCGCTGCCGTCGGCTTCTGCTTTGGCGGCTGGATCGCCAATATGCTGGCGACGCGCCTGCCCGACTTGCGTGCGGCGGTGCCCTTCTATGGCAGTCCGCCGACGCTGGCCGATGTGCCGAAGATCAAGGCGGAACTGCTGATCCATTATGGCGGCAACGATGTCCGTACCAACGCGGCCTGGCCCGATTATGAGGCTGCGTTGAAACAGGCCGGGGTGCGTTACAAAGCCCATATCTATGATGGCGCGGAACATGGCTTCAACAATGATACCACGCCGCGTTTCGACAAGGCGGCGGCGGACCTTGCTTGGGCGCGGACATTGGCGCTGTTTCGCCGGACGGTTGGCTGAGCCGCCTTCGTGACAGGTGCCGCCACGACCTATGCGCATAGGCTGATGGCGCAATTGGGGCTGGAGGCTATTGCGCTGGATGGCCGGGCCGACCCTGCGCCGCTGGCCTGGCGGCGCGCGGGGCTGATGGCGGTGACGGGCCGCGCCGATGGCCCGGCGCTCGTCTGCCCCGCGGCCCTGGCCAGCGCGGCCGACGGCGTGATGATGGCCCTGCGCGCTATTGCACCGGACAAATCCTGGCCGCTGAACGGCGCGCTGCTGCTGGGTGAACGGGCGCGATTGCTGGGCCTGACGCGCGGGGGACGGCTGTCGGCCAACCGGTCCTGCCGATTGATACGGGTCGCCGATGGCGAGGTCGCGCTCAACCTGGCGCGGGAGGCGGACCGCGACCTGCTGCCGATCCTGCTCGCTGACCATAAGGCCGACCTGTCGGACTGGGCCGCGATAGAGCGCGCAGCCGCCGGGTGTGACAGCGGGACACTACTGGCGCGCGGGATAGAGATGAGCATGGCCATCGCTGCCGTGGTGCCGCCCTGCCCCCCTGCCCGGCTCTTCCCGATCCTTCGATCCGCCCGCGCCGCGCCTGATCGCCCGCCCTTGGTTGTCGATCTGTCCTCGCTCTGGGCCGGTCCCTTGTGCGGATCGCTGCTGGCGCTGGCGGGCGCGCAGGTGATCAAGGTCGAGAGCCGAACCCGGCTCGACGGGGCGCGGTTCGGACATGGCGGTTTCTACGACCTGCTCAATGCGGACAAGGCGAGCGTCACGCTCGACTTTCATGACGCGGCGGACCGTGGGGCGCTGGCCGCGCTGGTTGCACAGGCTGACATCGTGATCGAGGCCTCGCGCCCCCGTGCGCTGCGCCAATTGGGGATCGATCGCGACGCCGAAGTGGCGCGCGGCGCGATCTGGATCGGTATCACCGCGCATGATGATCCTGACCGGATCGGCTTTGGCGACGATGCGGCGGTGGCGGGTGGCCTGGCGGCGATCATGGCCGAGGGATGGGGCGAAGCGCTGTTCGCGGGCGATGCCATCGCCGATCCGCTGACGGGGCTGCATGCCGCGCTCGCCGCGCTGGTGGCATGGCGACAGGGGCAGGCCGGGCTGATCGCGCTGTCGCTGGCGGGCACCACGGCGTTCGCCTGCCATGCGGGCCTTGCGTCCCCTGCCCTACTGCGCGACTGGCAGGCGCGGACGCAAGCCGACGATGCGCCGCTTTATCCGCTGCGCGCGCCTGTCGGCGCGGCAGCGCTGCCGGGCGCAGACAATGACCGGGTGCTGGCGTCATGCTGATCCGCGAGGCGGAAATGGACGGCCAGCGCTGCGATGTCCGCCTGGCCGATGGCGTGATAGCGGCGATGGCCCCTGCCCTGCCCCCGCTGCCCGACGAGCCGATCCTCGACGCGCGTGGCGGCGCGCTGCTGCCGGGACTGCATGATCATCATATCCATCTGAATGCCACGGCAGCCAGCCTGATGTCCGTGCGCTGCGGGCCGCCGGACGTGCGGGACGCGGCAGGCCTAATCGCTGCCCTGCATCACGCACCTGGCGACGACTGGCTGCGCGGTGTGGGCTATCATGCCAGCGTGGCGGGGGAAATCGACCGGCACTGGCTCGACCGCAACGGCCCCGCCCGCCCCGTCCGTATCCAGCATCGCAGCGGGCGGATGTGGATCTTCAACAGCCTGGCGCTGCGCGAACTGGGTGACGGCGCGTCTGCCGATGGTCGGCTGATCGACGGCGATGCCTGGCTGCGCGGCCGCCTGCCCGTGACGCCGCTCGACCTGCGGCCTGTCGGCGATCGGCTCGCCGCGCTGGGCGTCACCGGGCTGACCGAGGTCACGCCGCGCAACGACCGGGCGGATTATCTGCGCTATGCGCAGGCGGGCCTGCCGCAACATTTGCTGGTGATGGGTGGTCCGACGCTGGACGATGCGCCGCCGGTCGGCCTGGCCAGCCGGGGCGCGGTAAAGCTCCATTATCATGACCATGACCTGCCGCCGCTCGACCAGCTCGTTGCGGAGGTTGCGCGCGCGCATGCAGCAAACCGCCCTGTCGCGTCGCATTGCGTGACCCAGGCCGAACTGGTCGTCACGCTCGCGGCGATCGCGAAAGCGGGCGCGATGGTCGGCGACCGGATCGAACATGCCGCGATCGTGACGCCCGACAATGCCGATTGGATGGCGCGGCTAGGGCTGGTCGCGGTGTCGCAACCCCATTTCATTGCCGAGCGGGGCGATGCCTATCGCCGCGACGTGGCCGCCGAGGATCGGCGCTGGCTCTATCGTCTGCGCGGCCTGCGTGCGGCGGGCGTAGGGCTGGCGGCGGGCAGCGACGCGCCCTTTGGCGGGTTGAACCCTTGGGCGTCGATGGCCGCCGCGGTGCAGCGCCCCGACGATCTTGGCCCCGACGAGGTGCTGACGCCCGAAGAGGCGCTGGCGCTCTATACCGGGCAGCCCCACGCCCCTGCCGTGCCGCGCGAGATCGCTGTGGGGGAACGCGCCGACCTGTGCCTGATCGATCGCCATTGGGCCGCCGCCCGCGCCGATCTGGCCGCCGTGACCGTGCGCGCGACATGGGTGGCAGGCCGCCTTGTCTATGGCACGATCGCGTCTACCAATCCCCATTTAAGCGCCAGCGATGCCGAGATGCGCCGCATCGACAGCGCCATATAGGCCGTCTTCTGCCGCCCGATCCGGCGCGGCAGGCTGACCGTTCCCCCTGCCCCCGGCAGCAAGCCATATTTGAGTTCGGGCAATTGGAACCAGCTATCCGCCCGCGCCTCGACCCGCCCGGCAAAGGCGGCCATCTCCACCCCTGCCCCCACCACCGCGCCATGGACATGGGCCATCACGCGCGGCGCGAGTTGCGCGAGCAGGGTGGCGGGCAGGCGCAGCGTGCGCACCCAATGGGCTTCGGCCACGTCATGGCTGAGGCCGAATTCCGCCACATCGCCGCCGACCGAAAAGCATCGCCCCGCACCCGACAGGTGGATGGTCGTGATCGCCGGATCGAGCAGAGCAACACGCAGAACTTCATACAGGGCATCGCGCATCGCGACATTGACCGCGTTGAAGCTGGCCGGGCGGTTGAGCCGCAGCATTAGCCGACTGCCCTCCATCTCCACCATCACCGGTGGCTCCGCCTCGTCGGCGTGCGACGGTGCGGGCGCAGCGCCCGCCCGCCACGTCAGAAATTCGCCACCCCGCTGGATCGTCGCGAAGGCCAGGCTCTCGGCCGTCAGCGCGGCGGCCATCGGCAATTGTTCGCTCAAGCGCAATTGCTGCACCAGCAGCATCGCCGCAAAGGGCCGCGCCGCGACATTAGCGATGATCGCCGCCAATCCCGCCTCGTCCGCCAGCAAGACATCGCAAGCGCTAGCCAATGGCCCTGCACCGATGCCAATGACCGGGCAGGGCAGCCCCCGCAACCAGTCCGACAGCCCGGCATCGCTCCCCACCAGCGTGAAGGCGAGGCAGGGCCGCTCGCTGCGCGGGCCGAAATCCTCCGGCGCTGGGTGACTTGCCGCCAGCGTAGCCAGCGCATCTGCGCTCAGGATCATCGCTGCCTTAGTCCCCCCGCTGTCCATGGGCAGGACTATAGGGGGATCAGCCCGCGACGCCAGCCTGCCCGCTATCGCCGCGCCTCGACGAAAGATGTCTGCATTGGCTCCAGCGGGACAACCGGTGCGCCCAGTTCGCGGGCCAGCATCCGTTCCATCCATCCGCGATGCCGCACCATGAAGGCGGCAAAGCCATCGGGCTTCGCTGGATCGAACATAGGCACCGCCCAGTCCACCTCCGGCGGCGCATAGTCGGGCTGCATCACACCCTTCTCGTCCTGCGGCGGGTCGATATGGCGGCCGAGATAGCGGTTGCCCTGGAAACGGATATGCGTGGCGGGACCAAAGCCCGGCTCGATCAGATAATCCGGCCCGTTGCGGCCGACCTCATGGCCGTAGCGCACCGTGCCTGCCACGGCGAAAACATTGTTGCGGAAGCGGACGTCGCTGGCCCAGCCATCCCATTGGGTGGCGATCACCATCTGTATGTCCTGCTTCGGGCCGACATGGACGACATTGCCCTCGATCAGGACATCGGCGACCGTGCCCGCCAATTGGAAGGCACGGGTGCCGTCGTTGCGGCTGACATTGGAGCGTGCCACCGTACCGCGATTGCCCAGATTGTCCTGATCGGAACGCTTTGGCGAACAGACGAGCAGGAAGCCGCCTGCATTGTCATGGCTATAATTATAGGCGATCGTCGTGCGGCGCGAATTGAAATCGGAATCGAACCCCTGCCCGTCATAGCGGGTGCGGGTAAAGGCAGCCTCGTTGAACTGAATGAGGCTATGGTCGGTGCTCCATTGCCAGATCGCGGCGGTGTAGCCCGGCGCGCGGCTGCCCGCATAGCGCACGATATTATGCTCGATCAGCGCGCCGTCCGTGCCGCGCGGGACGATGCCGTCGCCGCCGACATCCTCGACCAGATTGTCGCGGATCACTACCCCGGCGCTGGGGAACCAGCGCGCCTTCGTCACCTGGTCGCTGATCCCGGCAATGCCAGACCGGTCGACGCGCCACACGATATTGCGCTCGATGCGGATATCCTCAAACCGGGTCGGGCGTTTGGGGCCGAGCGCGCTGAAGACGATGCCACCATTATCCTTGCGATCATTGGTGCCGCGCACGTCATGGATATACATGTCGCTGATGCGGATGCCGCGCGTCACCCCGCTGTCCTGCGCCGACACCAGCACGCCAAAGCGCGATCCGGCCGGTGGCCCGTCATTGGTGACTTCCAATCCGCTGATCCGCACATATTCGGCGTTCAGGATGGCGACGCCATGCGCGGCGACCCCGCCCGCGTCGATACGCGGGCGCTGGCCCATGCCGGTCGGCCCGACCGTGATCGGCGCATCCTTGCGGCCCGACCGGGTGATGACCAGCGGCTCCTTCCACACCGATCCTGCCGCCAGCAGGATGTGATCGCCCGGTTGCAAGGACGTCGCCTTGATCCGTCCCAGCGACCGCCAGGGCGCAGTGGCAGACCCGGCATTGCTGTCCTGCCCCAGATTGGCGTCGATATAATAGGTCGCCGCCTGCGCAGCGGTTGCGCCCGTCGCGAGCAGCCACGCCGCCAGCATCAGCGCACCCGATCGGCGGCCGATCTTCAATTTTCCGTCCCGTAATAGCGACATGCGTCCCCTGTCCCACAGCATTGATTCCCATTCTGGCAGACCCGGAATAGATCGATGCTGAACGACGGGCGACGCGCCCTTAGCCCGTCATCCGGCCGCTGCGTTCGCCCGCATCCTTGCCCGCCAGATAGCCGAACACCATGGCCGGGCCGAGCGTTCCACCGGCGCCGCCATATGTCATCCCCATGGGCGACGCCATCGCGTTCCCCGCGCAATACAGCCCCTCGATAACCACGCCGTCGACATTGAGGACGCGCGAGCGCGTATCGGTCAACGGACCGCCCTTGGTCCCCAGCGCGCCCGACTTCACTTCGATCGCATAATAGGGTCCATCGCCCAGCGGTCCCAGCGTCGCGCGCTTGTCTCCGCGCCAGCGCGGGTCACCCCACCACAGGTCGTTATTCGCCTCGCCCCGTTGAAAATCGGGATCATTGGCCTGTTCGGCGTGCTGATTGAACCGGGCCACCGTCTTTTCGAGGCCTTCGGGATCAATGCCCACCCGTTCCGCCAACGCGCGCAGCGTCGGCGCGCCGGGCACCCATTGCGGCGGCGTCGCCCCCGCCTCGAAACTGTCGGTCAGCCCGCCGACGAGGAACGGATAATGGCCATAGAAGGCGGCGTTGAAGATGAACCAGCAGGGCAGGTTGGCATAGGTGAAGGCGCTGACATCCTGCTCATGGAAAGCCGCGCCGAACGCATTGTAATTGGACGCTTCATTGGTGAACCGCTTGCCCTTGCGATTGACCATCAGCCCGCCGGGCATGGTCCGTTCATAGGTGAAAAGCTGGCGCCCCATGCTGTTAAGATCGGTCGGCACTTCGATCACCGGCATCCACCAGGCTTCGCGCATATTGCCCAGCATCGCGCCGACCCGCATCGCCATTTTCAGACCATCGCCGCTATTGGTCGGCACCGACACCGGATGCGTCATCGGCCCACGGGTGAAGGCCCGCACCAGATCCTTGTTCCATTCAAAGCCGCCGGTCGCGATCACGACATTGGGCGCATGGGCAGTGCTGCCATCCTCGAACCGCACCCCCGCCACGGCCGCGCCGTCCATGATCAGTTCCATCGCGCGCTTGCCGGTCTGGGGTTCAATGCCCCGGTCGAGGCAGGCCTTCATCAACCGCCCGACCAATGCCGCCCCCATGCCGCGTGCATCGACCGCGCGCCGCTGTGCCTTGACCTCTGGACTGGCGGGCTGGGGCACGGGCTGGCCGAGCGTCGTTTCACCGACGGTCATGGTGTAATCCGGATAATAAGGCGACGCCTCCATCCAGTCGGACCAGTCGCCCAGCTCCTGATAGGGGAAAGGCGGGCATTCCAGCGTCCGTCCGCCGGTGCGCTTGGCACCGGGGAACTCGGAATGATAATCGGGGAAATCGGGAATGCTGTAGAAATGGACCGGCGTGCGGGCCTCCAGAAAGCGGATCATGTCCGTGCCTGTATCCACGAAGGTTTCGGCCATCGCCGGGTCGATCATGCCATGCGAGAGGGCGCTCAAATAGGTCAGCGCCTCTTCCCGACTATCGGTCCGGCCCTTGGCCATATGGGGATGATTGGGTATCCAGATCTGCCCACCGGACCAGGCAGATGTGCCGCCGATCTTGTCCGACTTCTCGAACACAGCCACCCGCGCGCCATATTCATGGGCCGTCACGGCCGCCGTCAGCGCCGCCGCGCCCGACCCCAGCACGATCACGTCGATGTCGCTCATCGCCCTTCCCTCCCCTATCTTTTGTCCCGTCATTCTCGTCTTCCAACGGCGCGGGGCAACTAGCGATAGTGGCAAGAGGGCGCGCGGGCCTTTACCCAAATGCGCGACGGCGGGGATGCCCATCATAGGATGGACACCGCCCGCCGTCAGGATGGTCGACCGCCGGATCGGGCGGCCGCCGGGCCGGAGACATTCAGCGCTGTGCGAGCTGGACCGTCGGCTTGTGGCTGATGGTGAGGCCGGCCTGCGCCCATTCTTCCTTCGACTGGCAGGTGGTGACGGGGATCAGCGATCCGGTCACGACTTCCTTGAAGCAATAGCGCTCGGTCTTCTGGTCGTAGCGGACCTTGGCCTGGCCATAGGTGCCGGTGGGCTGGGCGAAAGCGGGGGTGGCAGCGGCCGAAACGGCGATGGTGGCGGCGGCAATGGCGGCGACAAAAGCGATGGTCTTCATGATGTTTCTCTTTCCCTGAACAATGTGTGGCGATCCGTTGTGGATCATGCCGACAGCATTGCAGGGAGCGTGCCAATTCCAAAAAGCGTCGAAAAATAGGCGCTTTCGCCGCACTAACACGGAATTTAGTGTAAGATTTTCACCGCATATTGGTGAAATATCCGATAGGTTTGGATATTTTTCATCTCCGGTTCACATTAAGCGCCCCAGCATCTCAAACCCGACCCGTCACGGGGATCAGCGCGCCCGTAATCGCGTCCGCAGCGGGCGATAGGAGGAAAGCCGCCACCCCGGCCAGTTGCGTCGGCGTTACCCAGTTTCCAAAGTCCGCGTCGGGCATGTCGGCACGATTGGCCGGTGTGTCGAGGATGCTGGGCAGGATCGCATTGACTCGCACCCCCTGCGCTTTCACCTCTTCCGCCAGCGCTTCGGTCAGCCGGGCGACGCCGGACTTGGACGCGGCATAGGCCCCCATCCCTGCCGCCGCCTTCGTGGCCGCCGCCGCGCCGATATTGACGATCGCGCCCTGACTGGCGGTTAGCAGCGGCAACAGGGCGCGGCTGGCGATCAGCGCCGTGCGGACATTCATCGCATAGAGCCTGTCCCAGGTCGCGACGCTGCCATCCGCCACCGTTTCCCAGGCAAAGCCGCCCGCGATATTCACCAACCCGTCGAGCTGGCCCAACTCGTCCGAAATCCGCGCGGCTGCCCCGGCCATCGCCGCTTCATCGGTCAGGTCGACCCCGCCGAGCGCCAGCGCGACGCCGTCCGCATCGACCTCGCCCAGATCGATGCCCACGACCGTCCACCCGGCGGCCCCCAATATCTCCACCGTCTTGCGCCCCAATGCGCCCGCCGCACCGGTTACCGCCACTATGCCCGTCATCGCCCTGCCCTCTCCCTGATCCACGCCTTAAAGGCCCGCCATGCACATATATTTCATCTCGACATAATCCTCTATGCCATGGCGTGAGCCTTCGCGGCCCATGCCGGACTGTTTGATGCCGCCGAATGGTGCCACTTCGGTCGAGATCAGCCCGGTATTGATGCCAACCATGCCGACCTCCAACGCCTCCCCTACCCGCCAGGCACGGGCCAGGTCACGGGTATAGAAATAGCCCGCCAGGCCGACCTCGGTATCATTGGCCAGCGCGACCGCTTCTTCCTCCGTATCGAACAGGAACAGCGCCGCGAGCGGGCCGAAGGTTTCATCCTGTGCCAGCAGCATGTCGGGCGTGCAGTCTGCAACGACAGTGGGTTCGTAGAAGCTGTACCCCAGTGCGTGTCGATGCCCTCCGGTGACGATCCGGCCGCCCTTGGCCAGCGCGTCGGCAACATGCTCCTCCACCTTCTGGACCGCCTTGTCGTCGATCAGCGGTCCCTGGGCGACGCCCTCCTGCGTGCCCGGCCCCACTTTCAGCTGTTTGACGGCGGCCGCCAGCTTCTGTTCGAACGCGGGCGCGACCTCTCGCTGCACCAGGATGCGGTTGACGCATACGCAGGTCTGGCCGCTGTTGCGATATTTGGACGCCATCGCACCTTCGACCGCCGCCTCCAGGTCCGCATCGGCAAAGACGATGAAGGGCGCATTGCCCCCCAGCTCCATCGACAGCTTCTTCATCGTCGGCGCGCATTGCGCCATCAGCGTCTTGCCGACCTCGGTCGATCCGGTGAAGCTCAATTTGCGAACCAGCGGGCTGGCCGTCAGTTCGCCGCCGATCACCCGCGACGATCCGGTGACGACGTTGAACACGCCGGCTGGCACCCCTGCCCTTTCCGCCAACACCGCCAGCGCCAGCGCGGTCAACGGTGTCTGGGTCGCGGGCTTCAACACCATCGTACAGCCCGCCGCCAGGGCAGGCGCTGCCTTGCGCGTGATCATGGCCGCCGGAAAATTCCAGGGCGTGATCGCAGCGACGACGCCGACCGGTTGCTTGACGACGACGATGCGGCTGTCTGCGCGGTGGCTGGGGATCACTTCGCCATAGAGGCGTTTGGCCTCTTCGGCGAACCACTCGATGAAACTCGCGGCATAGCCGATCTCGCCCTTGGCCTCGGCCAGCGCCTTGCCCTGCTCGCGCGTCAGGATCATCGCCAGATCATCCTGATGCGTGATCAGCAGGTCGAACCAGCGCCGCAGGATGCGCGACCGCTCGGCCGCCGTCTTCGCCCGCCAGGCCGGGAGCGCCGCGTCCGCCGCCGCGATCGCCGCCTGCGTTTCCGCCACGCCCAGATCGGGAATGGACGCGATCGTCTCGCCCGTCGCCGGATCGGTGACTGCAATGCTGGGCAAACCGGTCCATGCGCCGTCGATCAGGCATTGCTGGCGCAGCAGATCGCGGTCGGAAAGGGCAATGGTCATGAAGGCACCTCTAAATAGCGTATCCGCCATCAACGCAGCGGGGCAGCAACAGGATGCACAGATGATCGGCACCCATCCCAGCGTCAACGCGCCGGATGACCGCCTGCCGAAGGATCGACACGGCGATCCTATTTGTGACTTTCTATATCTGTTTTTTCGTTTAATTATACGCCATATCCAATTGTGATTAGACTATTTATATTGTTTTCCAATTCGGATATGAATCGAACCTAGCGGCCTAGTATCGGATCATAGCCATGGCATTTCCCGATCATAATATGCTTCTCGTTTATGCCCAGGCGCAGGCGGCGATCGAACGGATCGAGGAGCGACGGCGGCTCAGTCCGGTGCGCCATCCCTGGCGAACACGGTGCCTGATCGCCGAGCGGCAGGCCTTGGCCCGCATCGACGGGCAGGCGCTGGACGACCTCGATATCGAGATAAACGCAAGGAGCGCGGTCTCCACCTCGCCTTTCGATCTAAGCGCCGCGCGCGATAGCATCGGCACCGCCATCGGCCTGGAGGCACTGGTGCAGGATGGACCTGCGCTGTTGCGCTGGCTCGGACAAGACCGCCATCCGCCAACTGGCGGGCGCACCATCGGGGACCAACTGATGGCGATCGAACGATGGCAACGAGACGCCCGCGCCCTGCCCCCCTCCCCGCCCCTACTTCACGGTGCTGATCTGGCCCGCCTCTGGCGCCACCACGCCCCCCTTGGCCGGAGCGACTTGGTGGCGAGTCTGTTGATCGGCGATCGTTGGGGGCCGGGGCGATGGGATGGCTCGGCCGGAGGGATGACGGCGATGGGCCTCGAACGCAGCCGCGCCCCTTGGCTACTGGCTCAGGGTGATGAATTGTCGCTGCTTTGGTTGAAGGCGATTGCGGCGGGTGCGCAGGTCCAGCTTGATCTGGAGATGCGGCTAAGGAGCTATGCGAAGCGCGCGATGGGCCATGTCGCCGGGCGGCGGCGTCCGGGGAAATTGAAGGATGTGCTGCTGCTCGCCATGGCACGGCCGCGCGTCACTAGTCGGCAGGTGGCCGCCGCGTTGGGCCAGACATCGGCTGGCGCGATCAAGCTGTTGACGATTGCCTCCGATCTTGGACTGCTGATCGAACAATCTGGCCAAGCAAGCTATCGCAGCTACGCGATACCCGTGTCTCTATCTTACAGCCCCCTGCCCTCCTCCACCCAGCCCCAAGATTGGCATGAGGATGAATTTTGGTCGGGCGATGGGAAAAATGAAACCTCGCCAGAAGCCTTCTGAGCACCAACAAGGCCACGCTAGGTGTCAATCTATGCCGAAGAAGCTGTGGCGCCCCAGAGGCCTCCTACGGCCAATTTTCGCAATTTCTCTTTTTGTTCTGCTGAGTCAGTTGGCAAATTTCATAGGGGACTGGTGGGGGAGGCATCACCCGATGCGCGAGCGCGTGATTCTAAAAACACGTTTGCTGCATCGTGCAGCCTGCACTAACGACCGGGCGGGCCGGATAGACCAAGGCCCATATGGCTTCACTAGTTTGGAGCGATCGTCATCTTGCTATGCGACGTGTTTTCAGAATCATCGCGATAAAGCGCTTGCGACCCGAAAGGTTTGAAAGCCGATCTGCCTAAGTCACGCAATTGCGCGGTCTTTGACGTGGTTGCCGAACGATACGGGCGAATGCCGACAGATCGGCCACCGGTTTTATGAAATTTCGAAAACACGTTGAAGGTCGATAGGGAAGGGCGCTAGCCGCCGTCTTCCATCAAAGCCGATATTTATTCCGGCGATGATGCTCCTTTACGAAGCCATAGAAACGCTTGGAATAGTTGCGCGGCAGTTCGGCGGGGTTTTCGCCGAGAAAGGCGTCGAACCGCCGCATCAGTTCGTCATAATCCCAACCCGGGAAATCCGCCCGGATGGAAGCATAGATATCTGGATCGAGCATCTTGTTGGCGCTGGAGCTGCGGGCAGGGGAGTGGGGTCGCGCACCACCTGTCGACGCGCTGACGCGGGCAGGCCGATCGGCAACCCGCATCCCTTCCGATACGCGAGAGATGAGTCCAAGCGCCAAGCCGGCATCGACCATATCATCCTTCGTGTTGGCCACACGCGCAGGCGTTTTGCGTTTGCGGCCGGGCTGTTCGGCAAGATGTCGACGCATGACCATCTTCATCTTCGGTCGTGCGCTATCGCCGTCGATCACCTCCAGGCTGATATCGGGCAGGTCGTTGCCCTTGGCCAGTTCCAGCAGCTTGCGCTTGAACACGGGATAGCTGCTCTCGCTACCGCTCTTCTGGTGGAGGGTTTCAAAGCCGATGGTGAAACCTTCGGCCCCATTGCCGCCCGCATGTTTGCGCGACGCGCGATAGAGCCATTTGCCAAGGCCGCTCGTAATTTCGAAATAGAGCGGGGAGATGGACAGGATATTGCGCTTGTCCATCACGCCATCGAAAAACCATTTCGACAGGGTGATCTCCATGCCAAGCGACCGTTGCGTCCGCTCGTCCACCAAATGGGTGTAGCTATCGATCCAGGAGAAGGTCGTCTCGCGACTCTTGGCGCTGGCACGAATATTGGTCTTGATCGTAGTGGCCTGCAGCCGATCGAGCGCGCTCACTAGCCGCTCATAGGCACGCCCGCTGGTGCCCCAGCATATGCGTTTGAGCAGATCGCCGGGCTGGATGCGAATGACCGGCGACAGTTCATTCTGCCCCCGCTCGCGCAATTCGTTAAGGTGTGAGGCGAGATAGATCATGATGTCGGCGTCCCAGATCGTCGCCATGCCATAGGTGGGATTGGCGGAGACATGGACGGTTACCGACTTGTCGGGACTGATATATTTGATGGGCTTAACCCGCCTGCGCTTCGACAAGCTGAAGAAGGGCCGCTGCATCGTTTCCTGATAATCGCGCAGCGAAATATCGCTGAAGTCAGGCAGGGTGAAGAACATTTCGAACTGGACCTTGCGCTCTTTCAGCGCCGTCTTGAGTTCGCCCTCCTGTTCCACCACGATGATCCCATTTGCCTTCCCCCCAGGGGGAAAATCAATATAACAATATGAAATATAACGATAATATGGCTATTCTTAGCTTTTCACACCCACAGCTAGCGCCGCTTGGCCGTGCAGATCTTCGCCCGTTCGATGATGGGACGCAGCGCCGCCAATATCTCGTCCACCGACAAGTCGGATGGCGACAGGGACAGCGTCAATATCTTCTGCTGATCCTTTTCCACCTGACCGATCGCAGCACCAACGGGGCTTTCGATCGCGGCTTTCTGGACACGGCCCTTGGCAACCATGGCCTTGAGCAAGCGCGCCATGACCTCCGGCCCGGCAATCGGCTGCTCATCCCCGGACCGGCGAAAACTCTGTTCGGACGCGATCTGCTCGGCCGCCGCCTCCAGCTTCGCACGCGAAGCTGGATCGCGCAGCAGAGGCAGCAACTTCTCGGCATATTTCGCCTGGAGATCCATCGGCGAATGAAAGGCGCTGACAAGGGCAGGGGGGATTTCGGTCAGCGCGATATACCGCGATAGCTGCGACTTCGAAATCTTGAGCCGCTCGGCCATGCGCAATTGCACGCCGCCATAGAAATTATCGACCGCCGCCTTATAGTTCATGCCGCGCTCAAGGTCGGAAATATCCTCGCGCTCACGGTTCTCGATGTCCGCCAACCGGAACGCGGCCTCATCGTCCAGATCCTCGATAATCGCGATCAGTTCGATGTCGGGATAATGATTGGCGTTGAGCCAGGCGATCGCCCAGTGCCGCCGCGTTCCCGTGACCAGCTCATAAGGCAGTTCCGCATTGGGCGTGCGGCGGACCACCGCAGGCACCCGGTTGCTGCCTTCGGCCAGGATCGAATCGATCAGGCTGCGCAGCCGATGCTCATCCAGCATCGAATAGTCGCGCGCATTGCCAGGCCAGACCGAACATTCGGACGGCTTCAACCGGATCGTCGGCCGCTTGACGATCCGCGCTGCCTCACCAAAGGCTTCCAACCGCTTGTTGGTGAAATTGGTGCGCGGCGCTGCAGGACTTGGTTCGGCCGTGGCCGGGGGAGGGGCCGGATCGTTAAGCGCCGATGCCAGCGCTTCGCTGATGAGGGAACGACGGCTCATGCCGCCACGCCCACACTGGAGTCAGCGGTCAGGCTGGTCGATGGCCATTGCTGGCGGATCTGCTGTTCAACCTCGGCAAAGACCGCATCCAGATTATCACGGCAGCGCGTATAGGTCTGGTGCGACGCGGAGGGCTTGGATTCATAGATGGACCGAAACGCCTGGGTCGCATTCTTGATTTCCTCGGACGCGAGGATGGGTTGTCCCAGCAGCAATCCCGCATAGGTCGCCTGCATGATCCGCCACATGTCGTTCTCGCCCGGCTTGCTCGGCGAAAAGGCGGAACAGACGACGCGGATGAAACCATAATCAACCGGCGTGCCATTTTCTTCAAGGATCTCGATATTGTCGGCGATCGTGTCCATGAAATGGATAGTCGACAAATAATCGAGCTGCCGCGCCGGCACGGGGATCAGCAGGCCGGTGGCCGCCGCCATCACATTGAGACCAAGGAAGCCCATGGCTGGCGGCGGATCGAGCAGAATCACGTCGAAATCCTTGGTCACACTCGCAATGCCGATACGCAGCGCCTGCAAACCCTCACGCACGGCCTGGCCGCCTTCGCGCAATGTCGCGGTCAGATCCCATTCCGCATCCTGCAGGCCCAGGCTCGACGGTACGATCTTGATCGTAGGCCAAGGGGTATCACGGATGGTCTGCGAAAATTCGCTGAACGTACTGCGCGGCGACAGGAACGCGCCCAATGTCTGTTCATCGTCGATCAGCGTTTCAGGCTGAATATCGAACATGGTCGTCGTTGACGCCTGCGGATCGCAATCGATCACCAGCACGCGATAGCCATGCAAGGCGAGATAGTCTGCGAGATGCTTGGTGATCGTGCTTTTGCCGACCCCGCCTTTGAAATTCTGCACCGCCAACACGACGGCATCCTCGTCGGGTTGCTTGCCGACATGAATGCCCAGCGCCTCGCGGATGTGGGTCAGGTCTTCGAGCGTGTAGTAGCGGCGGCCATTGGCCTGCTGCTTGGGCTGGGGCAGGCGCCCTTTGGCCTCTGCCTTTGCCAGCGCTTCGGGTGTCCGGCCGATCAGTTCGGCGGCGACGGTCGGCCCAAAACTGATATCCAGCGTCTTGTGATTGTCCGGCCGGAACACGATCGTCTTGATGTGATCGCGCATTTGCTGGCAAGCGGTGGTGACGTTCCGCAATGTGTTGACCGTAAACGACATGATGCCCCTCAGCGCCGAATCACGACTGTTGAAAATGGTTGGCGTTTAATGCCTCCATTTTTGCATCAAAGTCAAACCGTAGCAGATGACTGCTGGGAATTGCCACTTGCGGCGTTGCGATAGCCTCAAACGACAACCTTGGCCGTGACACGCTTCGAAAGGGTCTAGTGCCCCCTGATAGCCCTTCAACCTCTATCCATGCGCTGTGTGTGGTCTGGATAGCAAACCTAGCCTCCATTTGCCCATTAATCGGCTTAGGGGATTTATTCGGAGATTAGCAGAGTTAGCGCCATCGTCACGCACCTGTAACGCAACCGTCATCGCGAGTCGCAGCACGACCGATGAAACCGATCCCACGTCTGATCCAATCCGATAGCACGCCCAAGCGATTCCGAAACCACGATGCATCCGGGTTGATAACACGTTGGATACCGGTCATTCAGGGACGTGGCCAGGCCGGTTATTGACCAGCGGCCTCAGATAGGAAGGGTCGCTGCCGTCGCGCGCCGATACGCCATTGGCCGCGATGCCGGGCCAGTCGGCAAAGGGCAGCGGCAGGGTAGGGACCAGGCCCGACCATTCGATGATATTGGTGCGCAGCGTGATCTTCCAGTGGCCCGCCCGCTTTTCCAGCCGATCGAGATAGCGACCGCCTGCAACCCAGTTGCTGGCATCGCGGTTGCGGCCGACAAACAGATAATAGGTTTCGACATGGGCTTGGGCGCCGTCGATGTCGATCGTCTGGTTCAACAGATTATGATGCGTCGCCTCCTGCCCCGCTTCATGCAGCCCCGTTGCCCAGTCATAGAGCGCCTCGGCCCCACCCACGAACGGCCCGGCCGCAATGGTCGCGTCGGAATGAAAGGCCGACAGGAACAAGGCCCGGTCGAACCGGTCCATGCCGCGGGCGAAACGGACGATGCAGGCGGCGATGTCCTGCCGATCAAGCAGCGCGTCCAGCCGCGCGATGCGCTCAACGTCCATGGCCAGCCTCCGCGATCGGCCGCCAGATGGGTGAACCACGCTCGGCGCGCAAGGACGGGATGGCCTTTCCGTCAATATCGCTAATGCCATAGTCCCGCGCGACTTCGGCGGTGATGAAGGTGCCGCCCGACCGCGCCATGATCGCCGGATCAGTCGCCAGCGCGGCGATGACGCGGCCCGGAAATTCGGGCGAGCAGCCGACCAGCGGGTTGGTCACGGTGCGCGCCTGCATGGCGGGGTCGGCGGCCAGATTGCGGTTCGCGCGCTCGGTAAAGGTCAGCCCTTGCCAGAGCGAGAGCGAGGCAACGCCATGCGGCTCCAGCTCGATCGCCATGTCCCGCGCCATCCGGTCGACCGCCGATTTGGCCGTGCCGAATATCGTGCCATAGGTATAGGTGACGCCGACATAGCCCGAAATGGCGACGATCAGCCCCGACTGCTGCGGTGTCATGATCTTCGCCGCATGCCACGCGGCGGTGAAATTGGATCGGACCCCCACATCCACCATCTGCCAGTTGGACAGCGGCTTTTCCCAGAAGGGCAGGGGGGTGGTCAGGTCTTCGGGCAAGGCGAAGGCATTATTGACGAGAATGTCGAGCCGACCCTGTTCCTGCGCGATCCGGTCGAACAGCGCTGCAACCTGCGCGTCGTCGCCATGATCGACCGCGACCGCTATGCCCCGCCCGCCGCGCGCATCGCACTGCGCCGCCGTCTCGCCGACCGTGCCGGGCAGGTCATGCGCGCCGGGAGTGACCGTGCGCCCGGTCACATAAACGGTCGCGCCTTGCTCGGCGAGCGCAAGCGCGATCCCCTTGCCGATCCCCCGGCTTGCGCCCGTCACCACGACCACCTTGCCTGTCAATTGTCCCATCGCCTATCTGTCCTCAATCGGCTTGCGCGAAAAATATGGCGCTGAAATCACCTGCCACCCGGCCAGTAAAATGCGGCGCGCTGAACGGCATCCCCATCAACCCCTGCGACCAGTCGGCGGCCGCGCCTGCATCCTGAAACCAGTCATAGACCATGGTCCGTTTCGCGATCCGCCAGACACCCGTCCGTCGCGCCATCGCGTCGAGATAGCGTCCGCCAAGCCACATATCCCGCGCGCCTCCGCCCGCATCGATCCGGTGATAGGCGCTGACATGGGTTTCGACTTTCGCCACATCGCCGTCGATCTGCATCAGGCTTTGCCCCAACATATGCTGTGTCGCGGTGATCGCGTCGGACCCCGGCACCACCCAGCCGAGATAGGCGTCGAAATCGCCCGCGAAAATCCCATAATCGACCGTCGCATCGGGCCAGAAGCTCGTGCGGATCAGGTCCGCAGCGCGCCGGTCCTCGCCCCGCGCCAGCCGCGCCAAGCAGTCACTTATCGCCATCCGGTCGGCCAGCGGCCGCCAGGCTTCGCCATCAGCCATGGCTCCATTCTCCCTCATTCCAGCGATTGCCATGGACCCGATATGGACGGCTTCGCGCCCGCTCGACAGCAGCGCGCCCGGATATCGGCCCGGCGATAACCCCGCCATCGGTCGGCCAAGCCGGTTTTCCATCGCTGCCTGCGCGTGCATCATTAGGGCGTGCCCCTGCTCAGGAAGGGGCGGATCATGAGCAGGAGAGACAGTGTGAGCAGCCCGACGCTAGATTGTTCGGATATCGACCAATATCTGGGCAAGCCGATCCAGCCCGCCCGCATGGTGGAGCCGATCGCCAATAACGACATCCGCCGCTGGGTGCAGGCGATGCACTATCCCAACCGCCTCCATTATGATGCGGGCTATGCCGCGCAAAGCCGCTGGGGCGGGCTGGTCGCGCCGCAGAGCTTTGCCGTGACGATGGATTGCGGCCATGGCTCCGCACCCGCCTGCGTCGGCGGCATTCCCAACAGCCATTTGCTGTTCGGCGGCGATGAATGGTGGTTCTATGGCCCGCGCATGCAGGGTGGCGACCGCATCTGGAACGAGCGAATTCCCTTCGACTATACCGTCAAGGACACCAAATTTGCTGGCCCCACCTGTTTCCAGCGCGGCGACAATTTCTATTATAATCAGGCCGGCGACCTGATCTGTAAGCAGCGGTCGACCACGATCCGCTACAATCAGGAAGCGGGTAAGGATAATGCGCCGACCGATGGCTTCGATGACCCGGTGTGGACCGATGACGATCTGGAATCGCTCGAAGCGCGCAAGATGGAATGGATCCAGATGCTGCACGATCTGGGCCATGACCGGCGCTGGTGGGACGATGTCACGATCGGCGCGGCCTTGCCCGAACGGGTGATCGGGCCGCACTCGATCGTGTCCTTCACCACCGAATGGCGCGCCTATACCTTCACCCAATGGGGTGGCACCCATCGCCGTACCGACCTCGACATGGAAGCCTTGGGCTTCGTCAAGGAAATGGCGGGGCATGAAAATGATCCAGTGATGGAAGCGATCAATCCCGAATTTACCGATGGTGCCTATTTCGGCCCGTCGCGCGGACATCTCTTCCCGCGCTGGGCGCGCTTCATCGGCATGCCGCGCGGCTATGGCTATGGCGCGTCGATGGGGGCGTGGATCACCGACTATTTCGCGGGTTGGGCAGGGGAGTGGGGCATGGTGCGCCATTCCGCCTGCAATTATCGCGGGCCTGCTTTGACCGGCGACATTACGGTCACGACCGGCACCATCCTCGACAAGTTCATCGATGAGGAAGGCCGCCATATGGTGCAGCTCGATTGTCGCCTGATGAACCAGGCGGGCGTCACGCTGGCAACCGCCAAGGCCGAAGTCGAATTGCCCAAAAAGCCTGCCTGACGGGATCGATCCTCCCTGACAAGGGGAGGATCAGTCGGTCAGCGGTAGCGCCACCTGCCTACCGTCCCGTGCTGAAATCTGCGCGGCCTCCACCACTTCCTGTACCGCAAGGGCGTCTTCCAACGTCACGGGAAGGGGTGTGCCCGACAGGATCGCCGCCGCCATCTGCACATAATAATCCTGCTGACAGCCCGCGAGCGCAGGCCGCACGGTCCTGCCGCCCTGCCTGTCATAGATGACGAGCGGATCATCATCCGCCCCCCAGCCCGGATCGCCGGGGCGCAACCCGGCTACGAGTTGCGCTTCCTGTTGGTCGAGCCGCATCTTGACCAGCGTACCGCCCTGCCCATGCACCAGGAAGCGCGGACTGCCGCCTGCCTCTCCCGCGGGCGCGCTCATGCTGGCGTGCAATATGACCCGCATCCCGGCATAGCGCAGAACGACATGCGCCCAGTCGTCCGATGGCGATCCGTCCCGCAAGGCGGCAATGTCGGCGCTCACGCCATCGGGGCGCCCGAACAAGGCCAGCGCCTGATCGACCAGATGTGGCCCCAGATCGAACCATGTGCCTGACCCAGCCGATCCATCCTCGCGCCATCTATCGCGCACGTCCGGCCGGAAACGGTCGAAGTGCGATTCGAAATGGGTAATGCGCCCGACCACGCCTTCGGCAATGGCCGCGCGGATGCTCAGGAAATCGCTATCGAACCGGCGATTGTGGAAAACCGCGAGCAGTTTCCCGCATTCGCCCGCCAAGGCGGCGAGATCGCGCGCCTGTTGCAGCGACAGCGCGAACGGCTTGTCCACCACGACATGCTTGCCAGCGCGCAACGCCTCTGCCGCCAGATCGGCATGTGTCGCGCTGGGCGTCGCGATCACCACCAGGTCGATGGCGGGGTCGGCGAAAATCTCGGCCGGTGTCGCTACGCACGCAATGGCCGGGTCCAGGGCCGTAACCTCGTCCACCCGGCTGGTGCTGATCGTCGTCAGCCGCATGGCCGGAACAGCGCGCAGCAGCGGCGCATGGAAGATCCGACCCGCCAGGCCATAGCCGACCAGTCCGACCCGGATCACATCAGCCACGCAAAGCCCCTTCGACGATCGGCGTCAGCTTGCCGACGATCACTTCCACCCCCTTGTCATTGGGATGAATGCCATCGGGCAATTGCAGCGTCCGATCGCCGATCACCCCGTCCAGCATGAAGGGATAGAGCGTGGCGTCATATTTCGCCGCCAGCGTGGGGAAGATCGGGTTGAAGGCGGCGGCATAATCCGGCCCCATATTGGGGGAGGCGAGCATGCCGGTCAGCAGCACCGGAATATCGCGCCTCTTCAACTCGGCAAGGATCGCGTCCAAATTGTCGCGCGTCGTTTCGGGACTCAATCCGCGCAGCATGTCATTGCCGCCAAGGCCCACCAGCATCAGGTCCGGCTTGCGCGCCAGCCCGTCGAGCGTGAAGGCCAGCCGCGCCAGTCCCGCTGCGCTGGTATCGCCCGACACCCCGGCATTGACCACCTGCGCTTTCATGCCGCGGGCCACCAAAGCCTGCTCCAGCATCGGGGCCAGCCCCTTGCCTTGATCCAGATTATAACCGGCATACAGGCTGTCGCCGAACGCCACCACCAGCTTGCCATCGGCCACTGGCGCAGCGGCGGGTGCAACCTGCGCGGTGTTGGCGACCGGGGGGGGCGGCGGCGTGCTGTCCGAACAGCCGCTCGCCAGTTGGACAATCAGCGCCAACGCCCCATATTGCGATAATCTGCCCGCCAAGGAGCGCTCCTTCTTCATGCATATGCCTATCGATCCCGCCACTATCGCGATCCGTGCGCGCAATGTCACCCTCTCGCTCGGCACGCGCGACGCGCCGGTCGAGATATTGAAGGGCGTCGATCTCACCTTGCTGCGCGGCGAGAGCATTGCAATCCTGGGCGCATCGGGATCGGGTAAAAGCTCGCTGATGGCGGTGCTGTGTGGCCTCGAACGCGCGAGCGGCGGGGATGTGCATATTGGCGGCGTTGATTTTGGCGCGCTGGATGAGGATGACCTGGCGCGCGCCCGGCGTGGCCGCATCGGCATCGTGCTGCAGAGTTTCCACCTGCTCCCCACCATGACGGCGCTGGAGAATGTCGCCGTGCCGCTTGAACTGGCGGGCGTGTCCGATGCCTTCGCGCGCGCTGCCGATGAATTGCGCGCGGTCGGGCTTGGCCACCGGATCGATCATTACCCATCGCAATTGTCTGGCGGCGAACAGCAGCGCGTCGCCATTGCCCGCGCCGTCGCGCCGCGCCCGACCATCTTGTTCGCCGACGAACCCACCGGCAATCTCGACGCAACCACCGGCGTCACCATCATGGACTTGTTGTTCGACCGCCAGCGCGCGGCGGGCGCGACCCTCGTCATCATCACCCATGATCCGGCGCTCGCCGACCGCTGCAGCCGGATCATCGAAATGCGCGATGGGCAGATCGTTTCGGATCGCGCGGCGTGAGCGCGCTCGATTGGGCGTCGAGTTGGCGCATCGCCCGGCGCGATCTGCTTGGCCGGTTCCGGGGACTGCGCCTGCTCTTCCTTTGCCTATTCCTGGGCGTGGCGACGCTGGCGGCGATCGGCAGCCTGACCTCGGCGATCACGCAGGAATTGAGCCAGCGCGGGCAGGGGCTGCTCGGCGGTGACGTCGAAATCGCCATGACCCAGCGCGAAGCGGGGGAGGGCGACAAGGCCGCCTTCCGTCGTCTCGGTCGCCTGAGCGAAACCATCCGCCTGCGCGCCATGGCGCGGGGCGAGCGGCCGGACTCGGCCGCCGTGCTGACCGAACTCAAGGGCGTGGACAGCGCCTATCCGCTCTATGGCACGCTGGCCCTGCAAGGCGGCGTCTATCGCGCGCCGCTTGCCCCCGACCGCATCCTCATCGGCCCGGCGCTCGCCGACCGATTAAGCGTCAAGCCCGGCGACCGCCTCGTCTATGGCACCGCCACCTTCACCATCGCGGACGTCATCGCCGATGAACCCGACCGGCTGGGCGAAGGCTTCACCCTTGGCCCGGTGGCGATCGTTTCGCTCGACGGATTGCGCCGCACCGGCCTGATCCAGCCCGGCAGCCTCTATGACAGCAAATATCGCCTTCGCTTGTCCCCTGGGGCCGACGCGCAGGCGGTGCGCGAGGATCTGGAAAAACGCTACGCCTCGGCCGGGTGGGAATATAAGGACCGCGACCGCGCCGCGCCCGGCGCCAGCCGCTTCATCGTTCGCATGGGCCAATTTCTTTCGCTCATCGGCCTCGCCGCGCTGGTGATCGCGGGCATCGGCGTCAGCAATGGCGTCGCCTCCTATCTCGCGCTCAAGCGCCCCGGCATCGCCACCTTCAAGGTGCTGGGCGCGACCTCGACCGACATTGCGCGCATCTATCTGCTCCAGATCGGCTGTGTCGCGCTGCTTGGCATTGCCTGCGGCTTGATCGTCGGCGCGCTCCTGCCGCCTGCCATCGTTGCGCTAGCGGGCGATGTGCTGCCGGTCAGCCCCGGTTTCCAACTCCATCCCTTGCCGCTCGTCACCAGCGCTGCCTATGGCCTGTTGATCGCCTTCCTCTTCACCCTGCCGCCGCTCGCCCGCGCCCGGACTCAGCCCGCTGCGCTTCTCTTCCGTGGCGTGGTCGATGCGCGGCACGGGATCGACCGGCGCAGCCTGATCGCCATGACGGCGGCGGGTGCGCTGTTGGTCGCGCTGGCGCTCGGCACCGCGCGCGACCCGCTCTTCTCTGCCGCCGTATTGGGCGCGACCGCAGCGGTCCTGCTCCTGTTGCTCGGCATCGGCTGGGGCGTGCGCCAGCTTGCCCTGCGCGCGCCGCGCCCGCGACGCCCCTTGCTCCGCCTCGCGCTCGCCAATCTCCATCGTCCCGGTGCGCAGACGGCCGCGCTGATCGTCGCGCTCGGCTTGGCGCTCACCCTGTTCGTGACGCTGGCGGGTATCCAGACCAGCCTCGACAGTGAAATCCGCAACGTCGTGCCCAAGACGGCACCGGCCCAGTTCGTCCTCGACATCCCATCGGGGGAGGGGGACCGCTTCCAGACGATCGTGCGCAGCCAAGCCCCCGACGCGCAGTTCAACATCGTCCCGGCCCTGCGCGGCACCATCGTCGCCTATGGCAATCAGCGCGTCACGGACCTGAAGGAACTGCCCGACGGCGCCTGGTTCCTGCGCGGCGAGCGCGGCATCACCTACAGCACGACGCTGCCCGAAGGCAGCGAACTGGTGGAGGGGCAATGGTGGGCACCCGATTATGCCGGACCGCCGCTGGTCTCCTTCGACGCGGAGGCCGCCAGGACGCTGGGCATTGGCGTTGGCGACACGCTGACCGTCAGCTTGCTGGGGCGGGAAATCACCGCGCGCATCGCGTCGCTGCGCAAGATCAATTGGGAGACGATGGGCTTCAACTATATCATGGTCTTTTCGCCCGGCACCGTATCCGCCGCCCCGCACAGCCTGGCCGCCACCATCACCATGGACCCGCGCCAGGACAATCAGGTCACGCGCGCGCTGCTCGCCGCCTTCCCCGGCGTGTCGGTGATCGCGGTGGGCGAAGTGATCGAGCAGGTCGGCGCGATCATGACGCAAATGTCATCCGCCATTGTCGCGGCCGCCTCGGTCGCGATCCTCGCCGGGATTGCGGTGCTGGTGGGCGCCATCGCCGCCTCGCGCCAGGCGCGCAGCTATGACAGCGTGATATTGAAGACGCTGGGGGCAACCCGCTGGCAGATATTGGGGGGCCAGGCGCTCGAATATGGCCTGCTTGCCATGATGCTGGCGCTGGTCGCACTGGCGCTCGGATCGGGCGCGGCCTGGTTCGTCATCGTCCAGATTTTCGATTTCACCTGGTCGCCCGACTGGCTGGTCGTCCTTGCAACGCTGGGCGGCGGCGCGTTGCTGACGCTCGGCATCGGCCTCGCCGGATCAATCCCCTTGCTGTCGGTGCGCCCGGCCACCGCACTGCGGCAGCTTTGAACGTCCCACGCCGCGCAAACAGCACCAAGCGCGGTTCCGTGACGCGCGCTTGGTGCAACCTGCCGCGCGCACCGGGCTAGCTTCGCTCAAATCCGACTTTTTGAGGGACAGCCAGCATGACGACCACCCAGAACGCGACCCGCTCCTTCGTCGATTTGCGCGCCTGGGCGGCGGGCAAGACGGTTGGGGCAGGGGAGGGCGACGCCTTCCTGTCCGCCCGCGCGCTGCTCCCCCAGCCCGAAGGCCCGGTGACGATCGGCCTGATCGCCCTGACGCAGGGCAGCGGCAAAGTCGATGCCATGCCCGCCGATGAATTCATCATCGTCGAATCCGGCACGGTGCAGATCGATCAGCGCACGCTGAACGAAGGCGACAGCATCGTCCTGTGCGAAGGCGCGACGTTCGGCTGGACAGTGGCGTCGGGCGCGCGCCTGCTGTTCGTGCGCCGCACTGGCGGTTCTTTGGCCGATGGCAAGATTATCCCGATCGACACCCTGGCCCAACTCGAACCGTCCGGCGCGCCGCTCGCTGAACTGCTGGTCGGGCCGACCCCTTCCTGCCGCAACTTCACCGACTATCGTTCGGCCGACGGCGAGTTTGTCTGCGGCACCTGGGATTCCACCCCCTATCATCGCCGTCCGATGACCTACCGCCATTATGAGCTGATGTATCTGCTCGACGGCAGCGTCACCTTCGTCGACGGCGCGGGCGCACAAGGCACGTTCGGCAAGGGCGACATCTTCCTGGTCGAACAGGGCGCGTCGTGCAGCTGGGACAGCCAGGTCCACGTCAAGAAAATCTACGCCATCTACCGCCCGGCATAAGAACCACACCCCGTTCGTGTCGCTCGACACGAACAGGGATTTTAACCCATTGGATCAAGCGTTCCCAACAGGGCCACAAGCCCCATTATCGCAATGGCCGCGCCCGTCTCGACCGCAAGCGACAGCCGCAATGCCCCGATCGTACCCTCTCCCCGCTCCAGCGCAGGTGTCAGCCGCCAGCGGTTTAGCGCCGCGAGCCCCAGCATCCCTGCAAACAGCATTAGCTTTGCGCCGAGCAGCCACCCATAACGACTTCCAATTAACGCACGCAGGTCGGCAATCCCCACGGTCATCAGGCTGTTGACCACCCCGGTCACGACCAAAGTCGCGACGAATATCGTCCCTAACACCGCAAACTTCGCCAGCATCACCGCGACTCGATCGACATTCGGCCACCGCGCAGTCACGGCGTGGAGCAACGCCGCCAGCGCTCCTATCCACCCGCAAGCCGCCCAGATATGCGCAACATCGGCGGCGCGGTGAAGCGTGCCCGCCATAGCCTCGGCCGCGCCCGCATGGCCGGTCCAGGCGATCGTCGCCGCCGCCACCGCCGCCGGGATCAGGACCAGGCGGTTGCGACCCGCAAGGGCGAGCGCCAACGCAGCCAGCAACGCCGCCGCCCGCACCGCCAAGACAGGCCCAATCGGCGTCATCGTCAGCAAGATTTCCGCCGTCGCCCAATCGGGCGGCAACATCGGGGTGCCGGTCATGCTCGCCCCGCTCGCCAGCAGCCATAGCGCCGACAGCGCCATGCCGCCCAGCGCCAATGCCACCAGCACAACCCGGCTCCCCGCCATGCCCATCGCCCACCAGAAGAGTGGCAGGCCCATGAGCAAAGCGAGGTCGGCCATCAGGCCGAACCGGGCAAAGACCAGCATCCCCCCGTCCATGACGGCTTACTTGACCTTGAAGCTGTAGCCGCCTTCCATCTTATGCTGGTCGGCCCCCACGATATGCCATTTCAGGTCATAGTCACCGGCGGGCAGGGCGCGGGGCAGGGTGACGACCATGGTCTTGCCGTCGGGCGCGAGCGCGGTCTTGAACCCCTTGATCGGCATCGGCGGATGATCGGCCATGCCCGGCATCCCGGTCATCACCAGCTCCACGCCGCTCATCGGCGCCAGGAATTTTTCGGAAAAGGTCAATGTCAGCTTGGTCGGCTTGGCCACGGTCGCATTGGCGGCGGGGCTGGACGATAGCAGCTTGCTATGCGCCAGCGCCGCCCCTGGCAGGATGGCGAGCGACAGGGCAACGGCGGCGATCAGGAAACGGGACATGGACTATACTCCTTGGATGAACGGCTCGAATTAGGATGAAAACAACGTCCGTTCGTTTCGAGCGAAGTCGAGAAACGCAAGGGCAGCGCTGGCCGCTTCTCGACTGCGCTCGAAGCGAACGGCGGGTGTGGTTTCCATCGCAATCACGACAAGCTCTGCGGACCATTACGCATGGACTTGCCCCACCCCTTGCCCAAGGTGCATGATTTTTTCTCGCGTCTGCATCATGAGGGATTGGCGCGCGCCGCGCGTATGGTGCGATGGGGATGGAGTATGTGCGATGAATGATCTCGATCAATGGCTGGGCCAAGTGCGCGCCATGCCGACCGACGCTCGGCTTGAGGGCCTGGACGATGCGGTGATGCAGGGCGTGGCCCGCCGCCGCGAGCAGGGCGCAGCCCGGCGCAGCCTGATGCTGGCTGGCCTGCTCGCCATCGGCATCGGCTGGGCGGGCAGCATCGTGCCCGGCACACCGGCGCAGGCCGCGCCTGCGCCGATCGGCATGTCGGACTATGCGCCATCGCGCCTGCTCGGCCAATGAGCCTCAAACGCTATCTGCTGGTTGCGCTGGTGGCCTTTGCCGCGGCGCTCGCGGCCGTGCTGGTCGCGCGCACCTGGCTCGCGCCGCAGCCGCGCGTCGAAAGCGAGGTCCACGCCCTGCTGCACCAGCGGCTGACGCTCGACGCGGCACAGGAACAGCGTATCCACGAACTCGAAGCCGCCTTCGCCAAGCGTCGCGAAGCACTCGAAGCGGAGATGCGCGCTGACAATGAACGGCTCGCCGCCGCGATTGCCGCGGAACAGGGCTATGGGCCAAAGGTCGCCGCGGCCGTGGATCAGACCCATCATGTCATGGGCGCGCTGCAAAAGGAGACACTGCAGCATATCTTCGCCATGCGCGCCGTCTTGCGTCCTGATCAGGCCGCGCAGTTCGACGCCGCCGTCGTCAAGGCGCTGACCCAGCCCGCCCGGTGATATCGCCGCCCGTCGACCTTGATGACCGGGCACTGGCCGCGCGCGCGCTGGCCGGGCATCAGGACGCCTATGCCGTATTGATGCGGCGCCATCGCGATGCGGTCTGGCGGCTGGCGCGCAGCCATGTCGGCGATGCGGACGAGGCGCTCGACATCACGCAGGAGGTGTTCGTCGCGGCCTTCGCCGCGCTCGCCCGCTATGATGGCGCGCGCCCCTTTCGCACCTGGATCGCGCGGATCACGCTCAACAAATGCCGCGATTGGGGCCGTCGCCGCGCCGTGCGGCGCTTCTTCGCCTTCGCCCGCCCCATCGACGAAGCGGGCGAAATCGCCGACGCCGCGCCGGACCCGGAACAGGCGGCACAGTCGCAGCGCGAACTCGCCCGTATCAACGCCGCCATCGCCGCCCTGCCCGCATCGCTCAAGGACGTCCTGCTGCTCCGCACGATCGAAGCGATGAGCCAGGCGGACACCGCCGCGCTGCTGGGCCTCAGTGAAAAAGCCGTAGAAACCCGCCTCTACCGCGCCCGCGCAAAATTGTCGGCCGCGCTTGGTGAATAGGGACAAGAGGAGCGCCCCAAACAATCCTCCCCCGGCGGGGGAGGGGGACCGGCGAAGCCGATGGAGGGGTGTCACCCTCTCGATGGCGCGCCCCCCTCCGTCTGGCTACGCCAGCCACCTCCCCTCCCAGGGGAGGATTTTAATGCATTACAGCGCCATATTTTTGAGGGATGACGGCGCCCCCCGCGTATGAAGGGGCATGACGCATTTGACCCTTGACCGCCGCACCCTGTTCAAGGGTGCCGCCGCCCTCAGCTTCGCCAACGCCTTCCCCGCCTGGGCGCAAAGCGGCACCCATGGCCTTGCACCAGCGCCGGGCGTGCTGTCGGGCGAGACGATCGCGCTCACCGTGGCCGACAGCCATTTTTCGACCGGCGGCCGTTCGGCCCATGCGATCACCATCAACGGCACGCTGCCCGCGCCGCTGATCCGGCTCAAAGAAGGGCAAAATGTCCGCCTCTCCGTCACCAACCGGCTGAAGGAAGACACGTCGATCCACTGGCACGGCCTGATCCTCCCCTTTCAAATGGATGGTGTGCCCGGCGTCAGCTTCCCCGGCATCCGCCCCGGCGAAACCTTCCATTATGAATTTCCGATCCGGCAATCGGGCACCTACTGGTATCACAGCCATTCGGGCATGCAGGAGGCGATGGGCCATTATGGTCCTATCGTCATCGATCCCGCAGGCGTCGATCCGGTGCAGGCTAGCCGAGAACATGTGATCGTCTTGTCCGACTGGTCGCCGGTTCACCCGCATGTGCAGCTCAAGCGGCTCAAGCAGATGGGCGGCTATTATAATATGCAGAAGCAGACGCTGGCCGGGCTGCTCAAGGGCAAGAACCAGTCCTTGAAGGAGCGCGTCGAATGGGGCGCGATGCGGATGGACCCGACCGATATTTCAGACGTCACCGGCTCCACCTACAGCTACCTCGTCAACGGCCATGGCACGGCGGAAAACTGGACCGGGCTATTCACGCCGGGCGAGCGCGTCCGCCTGCGCATCGTCAATGCGTCGGCCATGACCAATTTCAACGTCCGCCTGCCGGGCCTGCCCATGACCGTGGTGCAGTGCGATGGCCAGCATGTCCAGCCGGTCGAAACCGACGAGTTCCAGATCGGCATCGCCGAAACCTATGACGTGATCGTCCAGCCCACCGACGCAACCGCCTACGCTTTGATCGCCGAAGCCATCGACCGTTCCGGCCTTGTCCGCGCAACGCTCGCGCCGCAGACCGGCATGGTCGCCGCCATCCCGCCGCTGCGCGCGCGCCCGCTGCTGACCATGAAGGATATGGGAATGGACATGTCCGGCATGGACATGGGGCAGGGGGGCGTCATCGACCTGAGCCAACCCGCCAATGAAAGCATGGCCGGGCACAGCATGAAGATGCTCGACCCCTCGGTCGCGCCGGAGGTGCCGATGGGACCGGGCGTGGCGACCCTGTCCTCCATGCCCGCCGATCGCACTGCCGACAGGCCTACGGGGCTGGAAGATGTCGATCATCGCGTGCTGACCTATGCCGACCTGCGCGCGCTGGAGCCGAATGAGGATGTCCGCGGGCCGACCCGGTCGCTCGACATTCACCTGACCGCGAACATGGAACGCTATATGTGGTCGTTCGACGGGGTGAAGCTGTCCGACGGCGCGGAACCGATTGCCTTTCGCCATATGGAACGGGTGCGCGTCACCCTCATCAACGACACGATGATGCCGCACCCCATCCACATTCACGGCCATTTCTTCCAGCTCATCACCGGGGAGGATGCGACCCACAACCCGCGCAAACATACGGTCAACGTCCTGCCTGGCGGCAAGATCAGCTTTGATCTGACCGCCGATGCGCTGGGCGACTGGGCGTTCCACTGCCACATGCTCATGCACATGCATGCCGGGATGATGCGCGTCGTCACGGTCCGTCACGGGGAGGACGCGGCATGAAGCGCCTGATCGTCGCCGCGTTGTTCGCCAGCGCCACGCCCGCCCTGGCCCAGATGGATCACAGCCAGATGGACCATAGCGCGCATCAGATGCCGCCCGCGCCGGAAGCATCCGCCGACCCGCACGCCGGACATGCCATGCCTGCCGCCGACGATGCGATCCCCAAAGGCGTCGCCCCGCCAGTCCCGGCCGACCACGCCGCCGAAGCCTTTTACGACCCCGCCGTCATGGCCCGCGCCCGCGCCGCCATGATACAGGAAAGCGGCGGCATGACTTTCTCGCAACTCATGGTCGATCGCCTCGAATATCGCGCCAACAAGGGCGCGAACGGCTATGCCTGGGAAGGCGAAGGCTGGATCGGCGGCGACATCAACCGCTTCGCCTTCAAGACCGAAGGCGAAGGCGAAGTCGGCGGCCCACTCGAAAGCGCGGAAGTCCAGGCGCTCTACAGCCGCGCGATCGACCCATGGTGGAACCTGGTCGCAGGTGTTCGCCACGACATCCGGCCGGAGCCCCAGCGCAGCTATGCCACGGTCGGCATCGAAGGCCTCGCCCCTTATTGGTTCGAAGTCGAGGGCCAGGCCTTCGTCTCCACCAAGGGCGATGTCCATCTACGCATGGAGGGCAGCTACGACCAGCGCATCACCCAGCGCTTGATCCTGCAACCCGCCGCCGAAGTGAATATCGCGGCGCAGGATGTGCCCGAACTCGGCATCGGGTCGGGCATCTCCAACATCGAACTCGGCCTACGCCTGCGCTACGAATTCGCCCGCGAATTTGCGCCCTATGTCGGCGTCCATTGGGAACGCAAGCTAGGCGACACCGCCCGCTACGCCCGCGCCGATGGGGAAGGCGCGTCGACCGCCAGCCTCGTCATGGGCATCCGTTTCTGGTTCTGACGATCGCGGCACAAGCTGCTGTGGAGCGGCCATAATTTATCATCACGCCCGCTATCGCGTGCCGCTCTTCGCGCGATAGCACCGTGACGCCGCCCTACTCTCTTCCCGATACCGAAAAACGGATCAGGGTAGATGCGGCATTTCGCCCCTTGGGGCTTCCTTTCCTTTGCGTGCGCGCTGGCTGGCGTTGCGCCTGCCGCCGCGCAGGAGGCTGCTGCGGAGGCCGACCCCTTGGTGGTAAGCGGCGGCTTCGACCTCATCGAATTGCGCGCGGGGCAGGGCGACGATGTTTTCTTCTGGGATGCCGCCTTTTCCTGGGGAAACAGCCGCGATCAGGTGATGCTGGTGAGCGAGGGCGGCGGGGCGCTCGGCAACCAGATCGACGAAACCCAGATGCGCCTCTTCTATGGCCGGACGGTCGGCAATACGACCTGGCTGGTGGGCATGCGCAAGGATATCAAGCCGCACCCGCGTGACATCTATGCCGCGATCGGCGTGCAGGGCATGGTCGGCACGCGGCTAAGCTGGGAGACCTATGGCTTCCTTTCGGATGACGGGCGACTGACCGGCGAAGCGCAGCTCATCTATGCCTTGCCGATCACGCAAAATCTCTATCTCGAACCGCGCGTTGCGGTCGGCTGGTCCGCCCAGGCGTCGGACAGGGATGCGGTACGCGCGGGATTTTCCGAAGCGGAAACGACATTGCGCCTGCGCTATCGTCTGAAGCCGAAACTCAATATCTACACGGCCATCGTCCATGAACGGCTGCTGGGCGGCACCCGCGCGCTCGGCCGGTCGCAGGGGGAACCGTTGCAATCCACCGCCGCCGTGATCGGCTTCGGCTTCAGCCTTTAGCCGTCAGCCTTTGGCGATCAGCGCGCCAGATGCCGCTCGGCCAGAGCGACATGCAGTTTGATGCCCAGCGCCAGCACATCGTCATTGAAATCATAATGCGGGTTGTGCAGCGGCGTGCCGCCATCACCCTTCGCCTGCCCCAGCCATATATAAGCGCCCTGGCACGCCTGCAGCATGAAGGCAAAGTCCTCGGAGGTGAAGGCTGGGTCGGGCGCGATTAGCGCGTTCCCCACCGTCGCGGCTGCATCCAGCGCTTCTTGCGCCGCCTCCGCATCGTTGATCGTTGCGGGATAATAGCGTTGATAATCGACGGTCGCGGTAACGCCGTTGGCAATGCCGATGCCCGCGGCAATTTCGCGGATCGATGCCTCGATCCGGTCCTGCACCGCCGGGTCAAAGGTCCGCACCGTACCGCTCACGCGCACCTCGGCGGGAATCACATTATGCGTATGCCCGCCATGGATCTGCGTGATCGACAGCACCGCCGATGCCGTCGCCGCAATCCGGCGCGATATGATGGCGTTCAACTGCTGCACCATCGCGGCGGCTGCCTGGATCGCGTCGGGCGTATCCTGCGGGATGGCGGCATGGCCGCCGCGCCCTTCCAGCACTATCTCGAACTTGTCCGCCGCACCCATGATCGGGCCGGCCCGCGTTGCGATCGTGCCCGCGGGCAGGTCGGGCCAATTATGCAGGCCGAACACGCGGTCGCACGGGAAGCGCTCGAACAGCCCTTCGTTCACCATCTCCCGCGCGCCGCCATGCCCCTCTTCGGCGGGCTGGAAGAAGAAATTCACCGTCCCGTCGAAATGGCGGGTCCGGCTCAACTGCTGCGCCGCGCCAAGCAACATGGCGACATGCCCATCATGGCCACAACCATGGAAGGTGCCGGGCGTCGTGCTGGCATAGGGCAGGTTGGTCTGCTCCTGGATCGGCAGCGCATCCATGTCCGCGCGCAGCCCGATGCTGCGCCCCGACGTCCCGTTGCGCAACACGCCGACCACCCCGGTCCGCCCGATCCCCTCATGCACCTCCAGCCCCAGCGCGCGCAGTTTCTCGGCGATGCGGCCAGCGGTGCGATGCTCGCAAAAGCCAAGCTCAGGATGGGCATGAATATCGCGGCGAAAAGCGATCAACGGTTCGATCAGATCGGATATGTCGGTCATGGCAGCACCCTAAACTATAGCAGTAATCGATCCTCCCCTTGTAGGGGAGGTGGCAGGGCGTAGCCCTGACGGAGGGGTGTCGCCCCCTCGATAGGGTGACACCCCTCCACCACTCGCTTCGCGAGCGGTCCCCCTCCCCTTACAGGGGAGGATGTTGGTGTCCGGCTTGTCAAACTACATAATCGCCTAAACTATATCTTCCAGAGACTATCGTGTTCCCGCGCAGGCGAGAACGCGTTTCCCCCCCCCCAATCCTACCGCTGTTCCCCGAACAGATGCTGGATCGGATAATGATGTTTGATGAAGGGCGATTTGATCACGACGTAGCTGAAATATTTTTCGATGCCATAGTCGCTCTCCAGCATCCCTTCGACGATCGACTGATAATGCGCCACGCCGCGCGTCACGAATTTCAGCAGATAGTCGTAACCGCCGCTGACCAGATGACATTCGACGATCTCGTCCAGCTTGCGGATGCGCGTTTCGAAGCGGGAAAAGTCCCCGGCGCGATGCTCGGTCAGCGTCACTTCGGTAAAGACGGTCAGATATTCGCCCAGCTTGTGCAGGTTGATATGCGCGCCATAGCCAGTGATATAGCCCGCTTTCTCCAGCCGCTTGACGCGGGTGAGGCAAGGGCTCGGCGACAGGCCGACCGCGTCCGCCAATTCGACATTGGTGATCCGGCCCGACATCTGAAGCTGCGTCAGGATCTTCAGGTCGATCCTGTCCAGTCTGGGTCCGCCCAACATATGCCTTGCTCCCCTTATCTTATCCCAGCGCCGCGCGAATATCCGCCTGTTCGAGCAGTCCGTCGAGTGTTTTCCGAATGCGCGCGAATATCTCGTCCATCTCCGCGTCCGACGCGCACAGCGCCGGGGCAAGCCCGATGATAGTGTCGGCAAAGGCGCGGAAGATGACGCCATTGGCATAGCCATCGGCGAACAGGCGATCGGCGACCTTGAGCGACGGGTCGAACCGCGCCTTCGTGCCCTTGTTTGCCACCAGTTCGATCGCACCCAGCAACCCGCGCCCGCGCGTGTCGCCGACCAGCGGATGATCGGCCAGGCCCGCCAGCCCCGCGTCAAAGCGCGCCGCCACCTTCTGCCCGTTCGCCAATATGCCGCCTTCGGTATAAAGGCGCAGCACTTCCAGACCCACCGCCGCGCTGACCGGATGGCCCGAATAGGTCGCGCCATGGCCGATCACGACATCGGCAGCCGCGCCATCGGCAATGCCCTGATAGATTTTGTCGCACATCAGCACCGCGCCCATCGGCACATAGCCAGCGGTCAGCCCCTTGGCGACGGTCATCAGGTCCGGCGTCACGCCTTCCGCTTCGCAGGCGAACATCGGCCCCGTCCGGCCAAAGGCAGTGATGACCTCATCGGCCACCAGCAAAATGTCGAGTTCGTCGCACGCCTGCCGCATGGCTTTGAGCCAGCCGACCGGCGGGACGATAACGCCGCCCGATCCTTGGATGGGCTCGCAGAAGAAGGCGGCGACATTGTCCGCGCCCAGTTCCGCCACCTTGGCCTTCAACTGCTGCACCGACCGCGCGATGATCGCCGCGTCATCGCCCTCCAGATCGCTGCGATAGGGGTAGGGCGATGCGATATGATGCTGCCAGCGCAGCGGCAGGTCGAACCCGCGATGGAAATTGGCGAGCGCCGTCAGGCCAGCGCCGGTGGTGCTGGACCCATGATAGCCGCGCTCCAGCGCGATGCACTGTTTCTTGGCCGGCTTGCCGATCGCATTATAATAATGGGTGATATAGCGGATCGCGCTATCCACCGCGTCCGATCCCCCCAGCGTGAAATAGACATGATCAAGGCCTTCGGGCGAAAGCTCGACCAACCGCTGCGCCAGTCGCACCGCCGGTTCGCTGCCGAAATGGAAATAGCCCGTCGCATAGGGCAGGCGGCGCATCTGCTCGGCGGCGACCTCGGCGATGCTGTCCTGACCATAGCCGACATTGACGCACCATAGCCCGGCAAAGGCATCGAGCAACTCTTTGCCGTCCATGTCGGTGAGCCACATGCCCTTGCCGCTTTGCAGCAGCGTCGCGCCACGCGCTTCATGCCCCCGGAAGGAGGTGACGGGATGGATCAGGTGATCGCGGTCGATGTCCAGCAGGGATCGGTTGGATTGGTGCATCGTCGGTTTGCTCGCCATGGATGGTTATGGAGGCCAGCCTATCGTCCCACCACGGGCGCAAAGCCCGATATGGCACCAATAGCGACCATCGCCGCGCTTAATCATGAACCAACGCAGCATATTATGCCGCTGTCCTACAGGAGGCTCACCATGCTATGATTGAATGGCTTTAGAACCGGGGCCGATGACGAAAGAAACCGACCCCGGATGCTGCCCGCGCCTGATCCTCCCCTGTAAGGGGAGGGGGACCGGCGAAGCCGGTGGAGGGGTGTCGCCCTATCGAGAGGGTGACACCCCTCCGTCAGGGCTACGCCCTGCCACCTCCCCTTACAGGGGAGGATTTTGTAAAGACGTAATCGCCTTTCCGATAGGATCAGGCGACCGCAACAAAATGTTGCAATTGGCGGGAAATATGCGAAGTTAAGCGGTCCCAGCCCATCACGCCAGCGCGTCGGCAATCGCCTTGCCGCATTGCTCGGTATTGGCCGTGCCTTTCAGATCGCCGGTGCGCAGGCCGGGTTCCGCCAGCACGGTTTCGACCGCGCGCATGATCGCGGCGGCAGCGTCCGCCTCGCCCAGATGCTCCAACATCATCGCCGCCGACCAGATTTGCCCGACCGGATTGGCTACCCCCAAGCCCGCAATATCCGGCGCGGACCCATGGACCGGCTCGAACAGCGACGGATGCGTGCCATCCGGGTTGATATTGCCCGACGGTGCGACGCCGATCGTGCCGGTGCAGGCCGGGCCAAGGTCGGACAGGATATCGCCAAACAGGTTGGACGCGACCACGACATCGAACCGATCCGGGTTCAGCACGAACTGCGCGGTCAAAATGTCGATATGATATTTGTCATGGGTAACGGTCGGATAATGTTTGGCCATCTCGACAACCCGCTCGTCCCACCACGGCATGGTGATGGCGATGCCATTGGACTTGGTCGCGGAGGTCACATGCTTGCGCTCCCGCGTCGCGGCCAGATCGAAGGCATAGCGCAGCACCCGGTCGGTCCCGTGCCGTGTCATCACCGTTTCCTGGATCACGATCTCGCGATCGGTGCCGGGGAACATCTTGCCGCCGACCGAACTATATTCGCCCTCGGTATTTTCGCGCACGACCCAGAAATCAATGTCGCCCGGCTCACGGCCGACGAGCGGGCAGGGGACGCCGGGCATCAGCCGCACCGGGCGCAGATTGACATATTGGTCATATTCACGCCTGAACTGGAGCAGCGAGCCCCAGAGCGACACATGATCCGGCACCGTATCGGGCCAGCCAACCGCACCGAAGAAGATCGCGTCGGGCTTGCCGATCCGCTCCTTCCAGTCGTCCGGCATCATCTGGCCATGCTTGGCATAATAGTCGCAACAGGCGAAATCCTGCCATGTCTGTTCGATCGAAAAGCCATACAGGCTCGCCGCCCGCTCCAGCACGCGAATGCCCTCCGGCATCACTTCCTTGCCGATACCGTCGCCGGGAATGACGGAGATGGAATAGCTGCGATTGTTCGCCATAAAAACTCCCGTTCGGGCTGAGCCTGTCGAAGCCCTGTTCTTTCTTGAAGTGAAGTGCGGCCCTTCGACAGGCTCAGGGCGAACGGAATTTTTACGTGTGGTTACAGTTTCAACCCACCGATATGAAACGCCTTGGTCTCCAAATATTCCTCGATCCCGGCATGCCCGCCTTCGCGGCCCAGGCCCGACATCTTGACCCCGCCAAAGGGGGCAACCTCCATCGCGATCGACCCGCTGTTCAGCGCGACCATGCCCGCTTCCAACCGCTCCGCCACGCGAAAGGCGCGGTGCAGATTCTCGGTGTAGAAATAACTCGCTAGACCATAGCTGGTCGCATTGGCCAGTTCGATGCCTTCCTCTTCATGGGTGAAGCGGAACAAAGGCGCGACCGGGCCGAACGTCTCTTCCTCCGCCAGTCGCATGTCCCGCGTCGCGCCGGTCAGCACCACCGGCCGGGCAAAACGCTCGCCCGTCGCGCCTTCGGGCGCCTGCGCAAACAAAGTTGCGCCCTGCGCCAGCGCATCCTCGACATGCGCCTTCACCTTGGCAGCGGCGGCGGTGTTGATGAGCGGCCCAATCGTGCTGCCCGGCTGGTCGCCTGGCGCAACATTGAGCGCCGAAACCGCCTTGGCCAGTTTCTCGGCAAACTGGTCATATACCGCGTCCTGCACCAATATCCGGTTGGCACAGACGCAGGTCTGCCCGGCATTGCGGAACTTGCTGACCATCGTGCTGGCCACGGCCAGGTCGATGTCCGCATCGTCGAACACGATCAGCGGCGCATTGCCGCCCAGTTCAAAGCTCACCCGCTTGATCGTATCGGCACATTGCCGCATCAACAGCGCGCCGACGCGGGTCGATCCGGTGAAGGACAATTTGCGCACCACGGGACTAGCGGTCAGCGCCCCGCCGATCGCCGTCGGCATCCCGGTAACGATGTTGAACACGCCCGCCGGAAAGCCCGCTTCCTCCGCCAGCTTCGCCATGGCCAGCGCGCTATAGGGGGTCAGTTCGGAAGGCTTGACCACCACCGGACACCCCGCCGCCAGCGCAGGCGCGCATTTGCGCGTGATCATCGCGGACGGGAAATTCCACGGCGTGATCGCCGCCGAAACGCCGACCGGCTCCTTCATCACCAATATGCGACGATTGGCTTCCGGCGCAGGGATCATGCCGCCTTCGACCCGGCGCGCTTCCTCTGCAAACCATTTGATGAAGCTCGCCGCATAGCGAATTTCGCCCTCGGCTTCGGCCACCGGCTTGCCCTGTTCGGCGGTCATGATCCGGCCAAGATCGGCGACATTCTCCAGCACCAACGCATGCCAGCGCTCCAGCACGGCAGCGCGGTCGGCTGACGTCCGCGCCTTCCACGCCGGGAAAGCCGCCTCCGCTGCGTCGATCGCCGCCTGCGTATCGGCCTCGCCACAATCGGGCACAGTGCCGATGATCGCGCCGGTCGCGGGATTGTCGACCGGCACGTTCGCACCGGAGGCAGCCCTGACCCATGCGCCGCCAATATAGGCGCGTTCGACGAAAAGAGCGGGGTTGTTGAGCGAGAGGGTCATCCGAGCGCCTGTGTCGTGAGGGAAAAGACTTGGACGGCTACATCCGTCTGCGGCAACGGCCCGCGCACCATGCGCATGACCCGGCCGACGCAGGGCAGGCCCAACTCGTCGAGCCAGCCGCCCAGCCCGCTTTCTTCCGGTATGTCGAGCCGACAGAAGGTGCCGCTGTTCGACCCCAGCCAGTGCGAGATCAACGCCTTCGCCCCGCCGACATCGGGCGCGATGGTCGGCCCCACCACATAGCCACGTCCGAACCGGCGAAACAGTGCGAAGCCGACCGGCTCGTTGCTGCGCGTCAGCACCACGCCCTGCGCGCCCGGCACCAGCGCATCGAGCAGCGCATCACGGTTCATGCCCGTGGCCCGGCGCGCCAGATCATGCAGCGACGGCATATCCTTCGCGCCCAATGGCCGCACCCGCTCATCGGGGATCAGTTCGGCGACCGGCACGGAAAATGCCGCGCCCTGATGCTGGAACACCGGGCCGATGCTCTCAAACCCCAGCTTGCGATAAAGCGGCGCCCCTTCGTCGGTAGCGTTCAGCAATATGGTGCGATCGCCCAGATCGGCCATCACCGCTTCCATCAACCGGCGGCCCAGCCCCATGCCCTGCGCAGCGGGCGAGACGATGACCATGCCCAGCGTCGCGGCATCCAGGCCATAGAGCCACGCCATGGCCGTGCCGATCACGTGGCCGTCGCGCTCCGCGACATAGCCGAGGCCAAGGCTCAGCAGCATCTCCCAATCTTCGATCCGGTGCGGCCATTTCTGTTCGCTGGACAAGGCATGGCCAGCGGCCAGATCATCCACGGTCATGCGCCGCAGGTCCACCATCGCCTCTATGCCTGTCGCCATGCGTCTTGCTCCATTGGCGGGAAAGGGGTGCCCGCCTGTCTTGGTCGGAATCATCGGATTCCCATTGTCGGCGCGACCATAAATGCCGCGTTCAAGCATTGGCTGCTGCCTTCGCCCCGATTTTGGAAGATTATCGCGCAGATTTTCCTGCGCAACTGCAACACATGCCGCGCGCGATCCATATTCTGTTCGCCAGCCCGCCGAGAGGAAAGCCGCGCCATGGACATTTTCAACCCCGACCTAATTGCCCTGCCGCAGGGGAGCAATTTCATCGGCGGGCGGCGTGTCATCGGGCGCGGGCCGGCCATTCCGGTGCGGCGCCCCTCCGACGCGCGGATCTATGCCGATCTCGACAGCGTGGACGAGGCGCAACTGGGCCAGGCGGTCGAGGATGCCCAGCGCGCTTACAAGAGCAGCGGCTGGGCGCAGACCGACCCGCGCGGACGGATGCGCGTGCTGCGTCGCTGGGCCGACTTGATCGAGGCCGACATGGAGACGCTCGCCCCACTCGAAGCGCTCGGCTCGACCCGGATGATCCACGAAATCCGCGCCTGGGATGTGACCTATACGGCTGAAACGGTGCGCTTCTTTGCCGAATGGGCCGACAAGGTCGGCGGCGAGGTGGCGGCGACCACGCCCGACAAGCTCGGCCTCACCATATACGAACCCTATGGCGTCGTCGCGGCGATCGCGCCGTGGAATCTGCCGCTAGTCATGGCTGCCTGGAAAATCGCGCCTGCCATCGCGGCGGGGAACAGCATCGTCCTCAAACCTTCGGAAATGACACCGTTCAGCATCGTGCGCCTCGCCGAACTGGCAATCGAAGCGGGCTTGCCTGCGGGCATCTTCAACATCGTGCAGGGCGATGGGCGATCGGTCGGCGATCCGCTGGTCCGCCGACCCGAAGTGGCTAAGGTCACCTTCACCGGATCGACCGCGACCGGCGCGGCGATCATGACCGCCTGCGCCCAGACCGGGCCAAAGCCGGTTACGCTGGAACTCGGCGGCAAAAGCCCGCAGATCATCTTCGCCGACGCCGCGCTGGACAAGGCGGCGGCGATCGTCGCGCGGGCGATCACGCTCAATGCGGGCCAGGTCTGCGTCGCTGGCTCCCGCCTGCTGGTGCAGGAGAGTGTCGCAGACCAAGTCATCGATCGCATCATCACGTCTTTTGCTGCGCACAAAATGGGGCAGACCTGGGCCAGCGACAGCACGCTTGGCCCCATCATTTCGGAAGGACAGCTCGACCGGATCGATGGCATAGTCCAGCGCGCCGTGGCCGCTGGCGCGCACGTCCTGACCGGCGGTGGTCGCGCCGCCGCGCCGCAGGATGGCAGCTATTTCCAGCCCACTTTGCTGCGATATGCTGCGCAGCAAAGCGAGGCGGTGCAGGGTGAGATTTTCGGCCCCGTACTGACCGTCCAGACCTTTGCCGACGATGATCAAGCCTATGCGCTGGCCAATGACAACGCCTATGGCCTCGCCGCTGGTGTACATACCACGGACGTCGCGCGCGCCCTGCGCGCCACCCGTTCGCTTGAAGCTGGGACCATCTGGGTCAATCGCTATGGCCGCAGCAACGACTTCATCCTGCCCACCGGCGGCTATAAGCAATCAGGCATCGGCAAGGATCTGGGGCGGGAAGCCTATCTCGCCAACCTCAAGACCAAGGTCGCGCTGATCGAGTTCTGAAGGCAGGGCGTGCCCGAAAGACCATGTCGCGCCGACGGCGTGGGCATGGGAAGCGCACCACATGAACACAGCCCTCCCCCACGGTGATCGCGCCGCCACTGGTGACGCTCGCGTGACGGTGTGGTATGATGGCGCATGTCCCTTATGCCGCCGCGAAATTGATCTGATGCGCCGATTGGACCGGCGCGACCGGTTGCATTTTGTCGACGTAGCGCGCGACGGCGCTACTTGCCCGATCGACCGTGCCGCCCTGCTGGCGCGCTTCCACGCCTGCGAGGATGGCCGGATGCTGGAGGGCGCAGCGGCCTTCGCCGCCATGTGGCGCGCCATTCCGCTGCTCCGTCCCTTGGGCCTGCTCGCGCGCTATCGCCCCGTTCTGGCGCTGCTCGACCGGCTTTACACCTACTTCCTGCGCTGGCGACCGGCGCTGCAAAGGCGGCTACGATGAGCGATCGCTATCGCAAAGTGCCCTCGGCCCGACTGTCGCGCTTTGCCGCCTTCGGTCAGATGGCGGGCGGCGTAGCATCCGGCATGGTGGCGGAGGGCGCAAGGCGGCTGGCGCGCGGGGAGCGACCGCAAATGCGCGACCTGTTGCTCACGCCCGGCAATGCGCAGCGCGTGACCGAACAATTGTCGCGCCTGCGCGGCGCGGCGATGAAGCTTGGACAGATGATCTCGCTCGACGCGGGCGACATGCTGCCGCCGGAACTGACGGCGATCCTCGCCAAGTTGCGCGACAATGCCCATCATATGCCGCCTGCCCAATTGCAAAGGGTGCTGGCAACGCAATGGGGGCAGGACTGGCGGCGGCGCTTTGCCCATTTCGAAGCCAGCCCGATCGCGGCCGCCTCGATCGGCCAGGTCCATCGCGCCCGCCTGCCCGATGGCCAGGTAGTCGCGGTAAAGGTGCAATATCCCGGCGTCGCCGACAGTATCGACGCCGATGTCGACAATGTCGCGACCCTGCTGCGCCTGTCGGGCTTGCTCCCCCCGGCGCTCGACATCGCACCGCTGCTGGGCGAGGCGAAGGTCCAGTTGCATGAAGAGGCCGACTATCTACGCGAAGCGCGGCAGATGCAGCTCTATGCCGATCGGCTGGCAGACGACCCCCGCTTCCTTGTGCCCCGTCCGCTCGACGATTGGACCACGGACCAGGTGTTGGTGATGGATTATATCGCAGCGGACTCGATCGACACGCTCGCCGACGCATCGCAGGACGTGCGCGACCGGTCCATGGCCGCGCTGCTCGACCTCGTGCTGCAAGAACTGTTCGTCTTCGGCCATATGCAGACCGACCCCAATTTCGCCAATTATCGCTGGCGCCCTGAAAGTGGGGAAATCGTGTTGCTGGACTTCGGGGCCGCGCGTCCGGTACCGCCTGAAACGACCAACGCCTATCGCACGCTGTTGCGGGCTGGCCTGACGGGCGACAGGGATGGTCTGCGCGCGGCGCTCATCGATGTGGGCTTCGTGTCGCCCGCCCTTGTCGCGCGGCATGGCGCGGCGCTCGATGCCATGATCGACACGATCATCGCCCATGTGCTGCGCCCCGGCCTGTTCGACTTCGCCGATCGCAGCTTCGTCGCGCGCCTCCGCGAGCAGGCGACGCCGGTCGTGGCCGATACGGCCAGCTGGCACCTGCCGCCGGTCGAAACCATGTTCGTCCAGCGCAAGGTCAGCGGCACGGCGTTGCTCGCCGTCCGCATGCAGGCCCGCCTGCCACTGGTGGATATGGTCGCGGGGATGGTGGCGCCGGACTAGCGGCCGATTTTGGGACATGGCGGCCCACGGTTCGGCGCAAATTCCGTGACATGAGTTGACACATTCCCGTCATCGCGGCAGCGCCGGACGATGACCATCCGCCAGACTCGCAGCATCGCCCTGACGCCCGAATGGGACGGCTTCATCGCCGATCAGATTGCCAAGGGCGTCTATGCCGATGCCGACGCGATATTGCTCGCCGGTTTGCAGGCGCTGCGCGATGGCGCACAGGCGGCCCATCCTGTGCTGCCGGGCTGGCCCTTCGGCGGTGGCGAATGTGGTGCCATCGTCCGCCGCTTCGACTGGGCCTCGACCGCGCTGGGGGCGATTGCGACATGGTCGGTCGAATTGCGCGCGACGGTCGGCAATATCGTCAATTCGCCAGTGGCCAAGGTACTGATGTGGGGATCGGACCATGTCATGCTCTATAATGACGCCTATGCCCAGATCGCAGGCGCGAACCACCCCGCCGCGCTGGGCGGGACGGTGCGCGGCGTCTGGCCGGAAATCTGGGACTTCAACCAGCGGGTGCTGGAAGCCGGGCTTAAAGGCGAAAACCTCTCCTATCTGGAACAACCCTTGGTTCTCAACCGGGGTGGCGTGTCGCAAACCGTCATTTTCGACTTGTTCTACACGCCCGTCTTCAATGGCGACGGCACGGTCGGCGGGGTGATGTGTACCTGTATCGACAATAGCGTCCGCGCCAAGTTCGAAGCCGACCTGTCGCTCAGTAACAACCGCTTCCGCATGGCGATGGAGGCGGTGCATGGCGTGCTGTGGAGCAACAGCGCAGACGGGCGGATGGTCGGCGAACAACCCGGCTGGGCGGCGCTCACCGGCCAATCCTATGACGAATATCAGGATTTCGGCTGGGCCAATGCGGTCCATCCCGACGATCAGGCCGACAGCATTCGCAGCTGGAACGAAGCGGTCGCGGCCAAGCGCATGTATGTCCATGAACATCGGCTGCGCCGCCATGACGGCATGTGGCGCGTCTGCGCCATCCGCGCCCTGCCGATCCTCAGTGATGCGGGCGAGATCATGGAATGGGTCGGCGTCCACACCGACATCACCCACCAGCGCGCAGCCGAAGCGGCGTTGCGCGAACAGGCCGACATGCTGGCGCGCCAGGTGCGCCATCGCGAACGTGCCGAAGACCAGCTGCGCCAGCTCAACGAAACGCTCGAAGCGCGTGTGATCGCGGAAATCGATGAACGGCGGCGGACGGAAGCCAAGCTCGCCCAGGCGCAGAAGATGGAGACGATCGGCAAGCTGACCGGCGGCGTCGCCCATGACTTCAACAATCTGCTGCAGATCATATCGGGCAATCTGCAATTGCTGGCCAAGGATGCGGCGGACAATCCGCGCGTCGAAAAGCGGATCAACAACGCGATGGCGGGCGTCTCGCGCGGCGCCAAACTCGCCAGCCAGTTGCTCGCCTTCGGGCGGCGGCAGGCGCTCGAACCGCGCGTCGTCAACGCCACCCGCTTCGTGCGGGGTATGGACGACATGTTGCGCCGCGCGATCGGCGAGGGCGTGGAGATCGAAACCGTCGTGGGCGGCGGCCTGTGGAACACCTTTATCGATCCGGCCCAGTTCGAAAATGCGCTGCTGAACCTCGCCATCAACGCACGCGACGCGATGGACGGGCAGGGGCGCCTGACCATCGAACTTGGCAATGCCCATCTCGACGCCGACTATGCCCGCGCGCATGATGAAGTGACGCCGGGCCAATATGTCATGCTGGCGGTGTCGGACACCGGCTCCGGCATGGACGTCGACATTCTTGCCAAGGTGTTCGAACCCTTCTTCTCGACCAAGGGCGAAGGCAAGGGGTCGGGCCTTGGCCTTTCCATGGTCTACGGCTTCGTCAAACAATCGGGCGGCCATGTGAAAATCTATTCCGAAGTCGGCGAAGGCACGACCGTCCGCCTCTATCTGCCCCGCTCGATCGAAAGCGAAGATGCCGAGGTCCAGATGGACAGCGGGCCGATCAGCGGCGGCACCGAAACTGTGCTGGTGGTCGAGGATGACGAGGAGGTCCGCGCGACCGTGGTCGAGGTGCTGACCGACCTTGGCTATAATGTCCTCAAGGCCCCCGACGCGGCGGCTGGCCTCATCGTCATCGAAAGCGGCATGCCGATCGACATATTGTTCACCGATGTCGTGATGCCCGGCCCGCTCAAAAGCCCCGAACTCGCGCGCAAGGCGCGCGAACGGCTGCCCAATCTCGCCGTCCTCTTCACGTCGGGCTATACCGAAAATTCCATCGTCCATGGCGGCAAGCTGGACGCCGGGGTCGAACTTCTTTCCAAACCCTATACCCGCGAAGCGCTGGCGCGGCGCTTGCGGCACGTCCTCGATAACCAGCGGCAACGCAACGCCATCGCGCAGCAGCCGGGCGACACCCCCACAGCACGGATCGGCGCGACGGTGCTACTGGTCGATGACGACGCTTTGATCCGCCAACATGCCGCCGAAATCCTCAAAAAATCCGGATGCCTGGTAATCGAGGCTGGCAGCACCGAAGACGCGATGATGGCCTTGCAGACGGCGCCGGTGGACGTGCTGGTGACCGACCTGCATCTGCCCGGCGCGTCGGGTGTGGCGCTCGCCGAAGCGGCCCGCGCTCAACGCGGCACGATCGCCATTTTGTTTGCCACGGGCGACGGGCAACTCGCCGCGCGCGACGCCCTGCCCGGCGACATGGTGCTGAACAAACCCTATGACGCGGTCCAACTGATCGAGGCTGTCCAGGCCGCGATGCGCGCGCATGACTTGCGGCCCGATCCCGAAGCACTGATCCCGCCCGCGCCCCAACCGATGCGGGAGGTGGAGAAGGACTGACCGCTCAGTAGCCCGCTTCCACCGCCAGGCGGATAGCGTCGGCGCTGGTCGTTACGCCCAGTGCCTTGAGCAGCGCGGCCTTGTGCATCTTGACCGTCCGCTCCGACAGGGTGAGCGCATAGGCGATCTGCTTGTTGAGCTTGCCCGTCGCCATCAGCATCAACACTTCGCGCTGCCGCACGGACAGGCGCGAAATCTGCGCATGGGCCTGGGCGCGGCGGGCGACGATGCCGATCGTCGGGTCCATCACCTCGACCTGCGACCCCAGAAAATATTCCAGCACGCCTTCCTCGTCGAAGATCGGCGCAACCAGCACGGCATTGCGGAACGGCGTGCCGTTCTTCTTGTAATTCAATATTTCCACCAGCGCTGGCCGTTGCTGGCGGATCGCCGTGCGCAATGTCTCGGTCAGCCAGGGTTCCGTGTCTGCCCCAGACAGAAAGCGGCAATTATGCCCGACGATTTCATCACGGCTAAACCCTGTAAGTTCCATAAATGCCGCATTGCATTCGATGATGGGATTATCGGGCAGGCGCGGATTGCTGATGACTGTCGCGACCGGACTGTTGGCGATCATTTCTACTAAGGACATGCGTAATCTTAATCCCGTAAACGGCTGATGCACCATGCCCGGTTGGACATGTTGTGGCACTACCCCCCTTAGCGGCATTGTTGACCAGACGCAGCGGCACGAAGGTCGTGGCAATGACGGATCGAGGGGTGCCCGATGAACTTCATGTTGCATGATCATGACGCGTTTGACGAGTCCGACACGCAAATCATCCCCGATACGGTGCTGGAGGCGGTGCGCACCCTGTTACGCTGGTCGGGCGACGACCCGGACCGCGAAGGCCTGGTCGATACCCCCAAGCGGGTCGCCCGCGCCTGGCAGGAATATTGCAGCGGCTATCAGGAAAATCCCGCCCTGCATCTCGACCGGACGTTCGAGGATGTCGGCGGCTATGACGAAATCGTGCTGCTGAAGGACATTCCCTTCCATTCGCATTGCGAACATCATCTGGCCCCCATCACCGGCAAGGCGTCGATCGCCTATCTGCCGCGGAACCGGGTCGTCGGCATATCGAAACTCGCCCGCGTGCTGCATGGCTATGCCCGCCGCCTGCAGGTGCAGGAACGGCTGACCGCCGATGTCGCCCAGTGCATCTGGGATCATCTGCAACCTCATGGCGTCGCCGTGGTGATAGAGGCGCAGCATGGCTGCATGACCGGGCGTGGCGTGCGGACGCCGGGCGTCTCCATGGTGACCAGCCGCCTGCTGGGCTGTTTCCTGACCGATGCTGGCAGCCGCAAGGAATTGCTGGCGCTGATGGGATATTGAACTGATGCGGGTCGCAGTAATCGGTGCGGGCATGGCGGGGCTATCCTGCGCCGATGCCTTGCGGGAAGAAGGCCATGAGCCCGCCCTGTTCGACAAGGCACGCGGGCCGGGCGGGCGCATGTCCACCCGCCGCTGCGACAGCCCGCTCGGCACCATCGCCTTCGACCATGGCGCGTCCCACTTCACCGCGCGCGGCGCGGCGTTCCGCCAGCTGGTGGGCGAATGGCACATGCAGGGCGTCGTCGCGCCCTGGTCCGTCGCCGGGCGCGATGCCTGGGTCGGCACGCCGGGCATGAATGCGCCGATCAAGGCCATGGCCGAGCGGCATCCCGTCACCTGGAACTGCCCGATTGCGGGCGTCACCCATGATGGCCAGCATTGGTGGTGCCGGGGCCAGGACATATCCTTTGGCCCGTTCGACGCGGTGGTCATCGCCGTGCCGGTCGAACAGGCATTGCCGCTCATATCGCTCCATGATTTTCAGATGGCCCGGCTCGCCATGACGGTCGGCTCGCAACCCTGCTGGGCGGGCATGTTCGCCTTTGCCGAACCGCTCGACATCGGCCCCGACATGATCCGCCATATCGGCCCGATCGGCTGGGCCGTCCGCAACAGCGCAAAGCCGGGCCGGACCGGGCCGGAAGCCTGGGTGGTGCAGGGGTCAGCGGACTGGTCAACGGCAAATCTGGAGGAAGATGCCGACCGGATTGCCACCCTGCTGCTCGACGGTCTGGCCCATGCCACCGGCCTCACCCTGCCGACTCCGGTGGTCCGCATGGCGCATCGTTGGCGTTATGCGATGCCTTCGGGCTGTTTCGCCAACGCGCTTTGGAACCCTGCGCTGCAAATCGGCATGTGCGGCGACTGGCTGGCGCATGGCTTTGTCGAACAGGCCTGGCAGTCGGGCAAGGCGCTGGCCGGGAAAATGCTAGGCCTGGCGCAGGATGATGGCGCAATGGGGATTGCCCGGCGCGGCTAAAGCAGCCCCGCCAACAGCGTCAGCCCGCCCAGCCCAATTGACAAATGCCAGCGCAGTTGCAGCCATCCGCCAAAGCCTTCCCGCCCGCGCACGATCAGGCGATCGACCAGAGGCGAGGCGATCAGCGCCACCGCCAGGATCATCAACGACGGTCGGGGCCAGTCCCACCCCAGCACCCAGGGCAGATAGGTGGCCAGCGCGATCAGGCTGGGCATCACCGCCGCGACGAATATCCAGCGCGGCGGCTGCGCGATCGCGAGGCCCAGCCCCCACCACACACCGCCCAGAAAGGAAAAGATGAAGGCGGCATAGCCATAGGCCACCGCCATCGCTGTCCAGTATAGCTCCGGCCCGCCTGTCAGCATGGTGCCGATGGCGGCCATCTGCGGCAACAGCCCGCTATAGCCGAGCAGCCGGGCGGACCCATTCATCATGTCCGTTGCCTCTCGCATTCGCCGTCTTCCTCTCGATCCGTCAGAACGGAATGACCGCGCCATCCCAGCCATAGCATTGGCCCGACGCTTCCGGCCCCAGCCCGTCGATCACGGATAGCAAGTGCCGGGCCGATAGCTCCGGCGGAAACAGCTTGTCCGGCGCGACATTGCGCTGAAAGGGTTGCGACAATCCGCTATCCACGGTGCCCGGATGCAGCGTGACGGCAATGGCCTCCGGGTTGATCCGCGCCAGTTCGATCGCGATGTTGCGGACGATCATGTTGAGCGCAGCCTTCGACGCGCGATAGGCGTGCCATCCGCCCAGCCGATTGTCGCTGATCGACCCGACCCGCGCCGACAATGCGGCAAAGACCAGCCTGCCCTGACGCGGCGGCCGCACCAGCATATGTTTGGCGATCAGCGCCGGTCCAGTCGCATTGACCGCGAACAGCCGCGCATAGGCGTCACCGCTCTGGTCACGCAGCGATTTTTCGGGCCGCAGATCGTCCCCGTGCAGCAGGCCGGTCGCGACGATGATGATCCGGGGCGGGGCATCGTCCATCGCCCGCGCCGCCGCCGCGATCGAGGCTTCATCCTCCAGGTCGAACGTAAAGGGCCGTAACTTTGCACCCTGCGCCACCGGGCCGCGCCCACCCGCATGGACCAGCGAAATCGCGTCGCTCGCCGCGAGTTGCGCCGCCAACGCCGCGCCAATGCCGCCGCTCGCGCCGAAAATGCAGGCGGGAACCGGGGGAAGGGAGGTGTCCGTCATAGCAATGGCCTTGCGAGGTGTAGCGCGCGCAGGCCAGATGGCCGATCGGGCATCATCGATTCTTGCGCCGCAAGTTGCCCTTGCACCGCTCCGAACAGGTCTTCACCTCGTCCCAATCGCGCGCCCATTTCTTGCGCCAGGCAAAGGGCCGCCCGCACGCCGCACAGATTTTCTCCGGCAGGGTCGATTTGGTATAGCGCTTGTCCGTCATCAGCGGACAATAGCGCAAATCAGCCCTTGGCGAAGCGGCCAATAGTGTAGGGTGCGATCGGAATGTCGGTCGCGCCCTTGGCGATGATCTCGGCCATCGTCTCGCCCACGCCCGGCCCGATCTGGAAGCCCGACCCCGAAAAACCGAACGCATAATAGAGCCCGCTCGTCGTCGCGCTTGGCCCCATGACGGGTTGGCTATCGGGCAGATAGCCCTCAATGCCCGACCAGACGCGGATGATGTTGAGCTTGCCCAGTGCCGGGGCCAGCCGCCGGATCTGCTTCAACTGGCTGACCGTATTTTGCGGCTCGACATAGGCGCGATATTGGTCGGGAAAAGATGGCCCGCGCGTACTGCCGCCCAGCACGATATTGCCGCGCGCGACCTGCCGGAAATAGACCGTCTCTTCTTCCACCGGCGTCATCACGCCGACAGCGGGCAGGATGGCATAGGGCACGGGTTCGGTAACGCTCATATTGGGGCCACGCGGCACGATCGGCACCGGCTCGCCAAATTGCGACGACAGCGCATTGCCCCAGGCGCCCGCCGTCACCAGCAATATGGGCGCGCGGAATGTCCGCCCGTCTGCCGCGCTCACCACGAAATCCTCGCCGATCTTTTGTGCATCGACGATCTTCGTATGCTCATGGATCACCGCGCCCAGCCGCTCGGCCGCCCGCGCAAAGGCGGGTGTGGCGAGGCGCGGATTGGCATGGCCGTCGGTCGCCGAATAGGAACCGGCCAGCACATCGGCCCCGAAGAAGGGAAATTTGTCGCGCAATGCATTGCCGCTGAGCAATTCAAGGTCGAGCCCCTCGGAACGCGCCTTGTTGGCATAATCCTCCATCGACCCGACCAGTTCAGGCCGCTCACGATAACAGACGCGGATATGCCCGGACTGGAGATATTCGACATCCGCGCCCAACAGTTTGCGCGACCGCCGCCATATATCGATGGCGCGGTTGGCCAGCGGCAATTGGTGGATCGGGCGACCCTGCCGCCGGACATTACCGAAATTGGTGCCGCTCGCCTGCCGTCCGATCAGGTCGGTTTCCAGCAGCGTGACCGACAGGCCATGGCCGCGCAGGAACAGGGCGGTGGACGACCCCATCAGGCCGCCGCCTACGATGATGACGTCGCTGGCAGCGCTCATGCGTCCGTATCCCCGATGCTGATAGTGAGCGGTTTGACCGGTGCCTGCCCGCGCAGCCGACCAACCTGTTCGACCGGAATGTCCGCCTGCGCCGCGATCAGTTCTGCGGCGGCAAGCCCGCAATAGCGCCCTTGGCAGCGCCCCATGCCGACCCGGCTGAACGCCTTGGCGCGGTTCGCTTCCTTGGCCCCCGTCTCCCGCATCACCGCGCGCAGGTCGCCCGCGGTCACGCCTTCACACCGGCACAATATCGCCTCGTCGGGCAGCACGCCTGCTTGCTCTGCGGGCCAGGGGAAGGCGGTGGCCAGCCCGCGCGCGAATTTGGCATAGGTGCCGACATCGCCACGCAGCGACGCCATCTCGCCCTTGTCCACTGGCAGACCCAGATCGCCCAAGGCCGCAAGGGCGCTCAGCCGCCCGCTCGCCTCTGCCGATCGCGCGCCCAATATCTTCGCGCCATCGCCCGCCAGATAGACGCCCGCGACGCTCGACCGCCCATCGCCATCGCGCTCTGGCAACCATTGGCGAGTGACGGGATCGAAGGCGAACGCACATCGCGCCAAATCCGCCAACTGGGTTTCGGGCCGCAGATGATGCCCCATCGCCACCGCATCGCACGCGATCGTCTGTTCGGCGCCAGCGCCAACCCGGAAGCGGATACCGCTGACGCCATCCTCGGCGTTGCCCAATATTTCCAATGGCTTGACGCTATTGCGGACCATCACCCCCGCACGCTTCAACGCCAAAGTCAGCGCCACGCCATTCCACAATACCGAGGGCACTGCCAGCAGGTCGGGCAAGGCCTTGATCCGCGCGCTATAGGGTGCCGTATCCAGCACCGCGACGACATCCGCCCCCGCCTGCACATATTGGCTCGCGACCAGATAGAGCAGCGGGCCCGACCCCATGAACACGACCTTATGGCCGATCGACACCGCCTGGCACTTGAGCGCCACCTGCGCCCCGCCCAGACTATAGCTGCCTGCAAATTGCCAGCCCTTGACCGGCATCAACCGATCCGTCGCCCCGGTGCAGAGTAGCAGCGCGTCGAAGGGTAAAGCCGATTCCATTGTCCGGGTCGCTGTCCGCACATGGCCATCGGCGATGTTCCACACCAATGTTTCGGCACGATAATCGATCCGGTCCTTCAACCCGTCGAACGTCTCGTGCAGCGCCTGCGCCCGTGGCGCTTCGGTGCCATAGAGCTTGGCATAGGGCCGGGTGAAATTGTCGGGCTGGCGGCGATAAATCTGCCCGCCGTCACGCCGTCCCTCATCCAGCACGATCGGCCTGATGCCCGCCTGCACACAGGCCTCCGCCGCGCGGGTGCCCGCTGGCCCGGCACCGACGATGATTATGCGTGGTTCGGCCATGTTGCCTCCGGCTGGCTGGTGAGGATGCGCTGGCCCGGTGCCGCCAGCGTCGAACAGGCGCGCAGGCGGTCGCGGCTCTCGGTCCATACCCAGCAATCCTGGCATGCCCCCATCAGGCAGAATCCGGCGCGTTTTTCCGGCCCGAATTCGGATTGGCGCAAGGCCGCGCCTTGGCTCAGCAGCGCGACCATCAACGTGTCCCCCTCCAGCGCGGCGACCGGCGCGCCATCGACATGCACGGTCAGGCCGGGGCGGTCGGTTTCGCCCAAACGAACGAAACGGCTCATGACGGGATCAAACTTTCATCTCCATGATGGCATAGGATGCGGCTGCCCTTGGCCAGCGGATGACGGGGCGGCGGCGTCGTGTTGCACAGCCCATCCACCCGCGCGGCGCAGCGCGGCAGGAAGCGGCACAGATCAGGATGATCGCCCGCAGCGCCGATCGGCGGCGGCGCGGTCCCGGCATGGCTTTCCTCCAACCAGCCCGCGCGCATTTCCGGCACGGAGCCGATCAGCAGGTCGGTATAGGGATGGAAAGGCGCGGTCCCGAATGCAGCGCGCGGCCCGGTCTCGACCATCGTGCCCGAATAAAGCACCAGAATATCGTCGCAGATCGCCCGCACCGTCGAAATGTCATGGCTGATGAACATCGTCGCGATGCCGAGTTCCCGGCGCAATTCCGCCATCAGCTCCAAAATCGCCGCACCCACCACCGTATCGAGCGCCGAAGTCACTTCGTCGCACAGGATCAGCTGCGGGTCAGCTGCCAGCGCGCGCGCCAGATTGATCCGCTGTTTCTGCCCGCCCGACAGGCCACCGATCGGCCGGTCGATCAGCGTCGCGGGCAGGCGGATGAGGTCGAGCAGTTCCAGCACCCGCAAATGCGCGGCATTGCCCTTCAACCCGTGATAAAAGGCCAGCGGCCGCGCCAAGATGCGCCCGACGCTATGCGCCGGGTTGAGCGCCGTATCGGCATTCTGGAACACCAGCTGGACCCGGCGGAACTGTTCGCGGCTGCGGCCTTTGAGGCCCGGCGGTAATGGCTCGCCATCCAGCAACACCTGCCCGCTGGCAGGCGGCAGCAACCCGGCGATCACCCGCGCGATAGTCGACTTGCCCGACCCGCTCTCGCCGATCACGCCCAAAGTCGCGCCCCGTTCGATCGTCAGGTTGATGTCGCGCAACACCGGAATGCGCGGCCGACCCTCCTTGTCGATCTTGCCATAGCCCGCCGTCAGCCCTTTGATTTCCAGCAGCGGTGCGGCGGGCAGATGTGCCTTTACCGGTGCCGGGCGAATGGCCGGACGCGCGGCGGCCATCAGCGTCTTGGTATAGTCATCCGCAGGCGCGTGGAGGATCTGCGCCGCCGCGCCTGCCTCCTGTATGCGGCCCTGGCTCAGCACGACGATCTGGTCAGCCATTTGCGCTACCACGGCCAGGTCGTGCGACACATAGATGGCCGTCGCGCCGCGCTCCAGCACCACAGCCTTGAAGGCGCGCAAGACTTCGATCTGGGTCGTGACGTCCAGCGCGGTGGTCGGCTCGTCCAATATCACCAGTTCAGGATCGGTGATCAGCGCCATCGCCGCCATCAATCGCTGCAACTGCCCACCCGATAATTGGTGCGGGTAGCGCGACCCGATCGTGTCGGGGAAGGGGAGGGCGAGACCCCGGAACAGCTCGACCGCCTTCGCCTCGGCCTCGGCGCGCGGCATCAGGTCGTGGATCAGCGCAGGCTCGATCACTTGTTCCATGATCGTGCGCGACGGATTGAACGCCGCCGCCGCCGACTGCGCGATATAGGCGATGCGATTGCCGCGTAGCTGCGCCAAGGCGCTGCGATCCAGCGTGGTGAGATCGACATCGCCGACGCGGATCGACCCGCCCGCAATCCGTGCGCCGGGCCTGGCATGGCCGAGCAAGGTCAGCGCGATCGTCGTCTTGCCCGACCCTGATTCCCCGATCAGCGCCAGCACCTCTCCGCGCTTCAACGCAAAATCGATGTCGCTGACGATCGGGAAAATCTCGCCCGCTGCGTTGCGCGCGGTGACGGTCAGGCCCCGCACTTCGACATGGGGAATTTCGCTCATCGGCCTTTCCCCTGTCCCGGCAGCGCATCGATCAGCAGGTTCACGCCGACGGTCAGCGTCGCAATCGCAACAGCCGGAGCCAAAATCGCCAGCGCCCCTTCGCCCAATCCGGAAATATTCTCGCGCACCAGCGACCCCAGGTCCGCGTCCGGCGGCTGCACGCCCAGCCCCAGGAACGACAGACCCGACAGCAGCAGCACGATGAACACGAAGCGCAGACCAAAGTCGGCCAGCAGCGGATGGATCATATTGGGCAATATTTCGGCGATCGCGATATGAAAGCGTCCCTCGCCCCGGACCTTGGCCACCTGCACATAATCCATCTGCGCCAGGTTGACGGCCAGCGCGCGGGCGATGCGATAATTGCCCGGCACATAGGTAAAGGCCGCGATCAACAGCAACAGCCCCAGCGACGACCCGAACGCCGCGACCAGCACCAGCGAGAAGATCTTCGACGGGATCGAAATCAGCATGTCCATGAAACGTGACAGCGGCTCATCGACCTTCGCCCCACCCACCGCCGCCGTCAGCGCCAGCGCGGTGCCGGTGGTGCTGGCGAGCAAAGCCGCCGCCGCTGCCAGTCCCACGGTATAGCGCGCGCCCGACAGCAGGCGGCTCAACACATCGCGGCCGAGATAGTCGCTCCCCAGCCAATGGTCCGCCGATTGCCCGTCGAACACATCATAGGCGACGAAAGCCCCGATCGGATAAGGCGCCAGCATCGGCCCGACCAGCGCGATGAGCAGCCAGAAGATGACCAGCGCCAGGCCGATCTTGCCTGACAATGGCAGGGCTTTCGCCCGTTTGAGAACAGAAGCGATCATTGCGCGCGCAGCCTGGGGTTGGCGAGGATCGCGGTGACGTCCGCGATCAGCATCAGGATGAGATAGGCGGTGCAGAAGATCATCGCGCAGGCCTGCAACAACGGCATGTCGCGGCTGGTGACGGCGTTGACCATCAGGCTGGCGAGGCCCGGATAGTTGAAGATGGTTTCCACGATCACCGCTCCGCCGAGCAGATAAGAGAGGCTGAGCGCCATGGCATTGACGATCGGCGCGATGGCGTTGGGCATGATATGCTTCAGCACCACCCGCACCGGCGCGACACCTTTCAGCACCGCCATCTCGACATAAGGCCGGTCCATCTGGTCGATCACCGCCGCGCGCGTCATCCGCGCCATTTGCGCCACGACGATCACGCACAGCGTCAGGATCGGCATGGCGACGCCGCGCAGATAGTCGCCCCAGTTCATGTCGCTCGATGCCATCGCGATCGACGGCAACCAGCGCAGCTTCACCGAGAAGATGAGGACGGCGATCGTCGCCACCAGAAATTCGGGGACCGCGACCATCGACAGCGTGACGATATTGAGCGCCCGGTCGATCCGCCCGCCCCGGTTCATGGCGGACCCGATGCCAATCGACAGCGCGACAGGGATGGCAACCAGCGCGGTCAGTGCGGCGAGCAGCAGGCTGTTGGGCAGGCGGGTGGAAATCACCTCCGCCACCGGCATGTTGGCGACCATCGACTGACCCGGATCGCCGCTGACCATGCCGGTCAGCCAGCTCACATAGCGGACATGGGCTGGGCGATCGAGGCCCATTTCATGGCGCAGCGCCGCGACCTGATCAGCCGTGGCGCTCTGGCCCAGCGCTTCCTGCGCGGCATCGCCGGGCAACAGTTGCGCGATAATGAAGATGGTGACCGACACCATCAGCAGCGTCAGCAACGACGACGCAAAACGTTTGCCGATCAGGATCAGCGCGGCCCTCATGCCGCTTTGGGAGGAAGCGCCCGCCATCAGCCTTCCCACCACACATGTTCGGCGAATTGATAGCCCATCATGCCGCCCATCGCGATCGGGAACATGCCCTTCAACCGGCGGTCGTACCCGTCGATCAGGTTGATGAACACCGGGATGCCGACACCGCAATAATGGTGAACCAGCCCCTGCATTTCGCCATAAAGCTGCTTGCGCTTCGCCTGGTCGGCCTCGCCGCGCGCTTCCAGCAACAGCCGGTCGAAGCGCGGATTTTTCCACCCGCTCTCATTCCACGCCGCGTCCGATTTGTAGAACAGGCTGAACAGCAGGTCGGCGGTCGGGCGCGGGTTGGTGTTGCCAAAGCCCAGCGGATGCTTCATCCAATGGGTCGACCAATAACCATCGGCCGGCACGCGATTGACCGCGAGTTTGAGGCCAATGCGTGATCCATATTCCTGCAGGATCGACGCCATATCGACCGACCCGTCCGCTGCGGGCGACGCATAGATAGGCAGCCGCACGCCATCCAGTCCCGACCGCTGCAAATGCCAGCGCGCCTTGTCCAGGTCGAGCACGCGCTGCGGCAAGTCGGCGCGATAATAGGGGTGGAAAGGCGGGATCGGATGATCATTGCCGATCGTCGCATAGCCGCGATAGAGCGCGCGCTTGATCAGCGGTCGGTCGAACAGATATTTCATCGTCGCGACGAAATGCGGGTTGCCGGTCGGCAAGCGATCCTGCCGCATGATGAGGTTGGTGTGCAGCCCCGATTGCGTCTCCATCAGCGCATGACGGGGCGACGCCATGATGCGCTTGGTGGATCGCGGATTGACCGCCAGGATCAGGTGAACGTCGCCCGACAGCAGCGCATTGACCCGGCTCGTCTCGTCGGGAATACCGATCAGCTCGATCTCGTCGAGATAGGGTTTGCCCGGTTTCCAGAAATTGGGATTGCGCCGCCCCAGCGTGCGGACGCCGGGACGAAATTGCGCACAGAGATAGGGGCCGGTGCCGTTGGCGGTGCGGAAATCGCTCGTCCCCGCGCGCAGGATCACGAAATGCGACTGGGCGAGGATGGCGGGCAGGTCGGCATTGGGGCCGGTCAGGCGGATTACCAGATCCTGTTTGCCGGTCGCCTTGATCTGCGCGAACTGCTCGGCGATCTGCGCCATCTTCGACCCCGTCGCTGGGTTCTTGTGCCGCAGCAACGACCAGACGACATCCTGCGCCGTCAGGTTCGCCCCGTCATGGAATGTCACGCCCTTGCGCAGGCGGATATGCCAAGTTATCTGGTCCGCGCTCTCGATCCGCTCGGCGAGGTCGGGGCGCGGGTTGAGCTGGCCGTCGAGCTGGGTCAGCCCGCTGTAAAACATATAATGACGAATATAGTCGGTCGACAAAGCGCCCTTGGCCGGGTCGAGCGTATCGGCGGTCGAACTCGATAGGCTGGCAGCACGGATGCGGCCACCCCGGCGCGGGTGACCAGCCGCCAGCGCGCCATCGGGCAACAGCAGCCCGGCACCCATGCCAAGCCCCGCGCCGATCAGACCACGGCGAGAAAGGGGAGACAGAATGTCGGTCAACGGATCACATCCTGCCATTTATACCATAGCCCCACCAGCGGCAGGAACCAGGGCTTGCCGAAATGGCCGGGTACGCTGGGCCAGTCGAGATGCGCCCAGGGATTGGCGTCCGGCTCGCCGCTCATCACGCGCGCCATTTGCTGCCCCATATGCGTCGCCATCTGCACGCCATGGCCGCTATAGCCCATGGCATAATAGAGTCCGTCCTGTTCGCCTGCCCGCGGCAAGCGGTCGGCGGTCAGATCGACCATCCCGCCCCAGACATGATCGACGCCCACGCCCTTCAACGCCGGGAATAATGCGCCCATCGTCTCTTCCAGAATGCGCCCGCTTTTCAGGTCCGAACGGGGATCGCTGATCGCAAAGCGCGCCCGCCCGCCGAAGATCAGGCGATTGTCGGGGGCCAGGCGGAAATAATTGCCGATATTCTTGCTCGTCACATAATTGCGCCGCCCCGGCAGCAGCCGGTCGATCGTCGCATTGTCCAGCGGTTCCGTCGCGATCACGAAGCTGCCGACCGATATGATCCGCCGCCGGAAGAAACCAAAGGGCGCAGCGGCAGGGGCGCCGCCCGTGGCTACCAGCACTTGGTCCGCGCTGACCGTCCCGCGCGACGATGTGACCCGCCATCCTTGCGGCAGACGATCGAGACCCGTCACCTCCGCTCGCTCATAGATGCGCGCGCCGGCCCGCGCTGCCGCTTCCGCCAAGCCCACGCCGAAACGGGCGGGGTGCAATTGCGCGCTGGTCGTCTGGATCAGCGCGCCGTGAAAAGCGTCCGATCCTATTTCATCCCGAATCTGCTCCGGCGGCACCAGTCGGACATTCTCGTCCACCTCGGCCGCCAGCAGATCATGCGCCCGCACCAGCTTGTCATAATGTTGGGGCTTGGCTGCCAGCTTCACCCGGCCGCACCGATCGAAATCGCATGCTATGCCTTCCTCGCGCGCCAGCCGCTCGACCGTATCGACGGCGTCGCAATGCGCGCGATACCAGGCCTTGGCGGTGTCCTTGCCGAACTTGGCCGACAAGGCGCCATAATCATGCGCCGTGCCATTATTGCACTGGCCACCATTGCGCCCGGACGCTTCGCCCACGACCCGGCCCGCCTCCAGCAGCACGACGCGCGCCCCGCGCTTGGCCAGCGCCAGCGCGGCCGACAGGCCGGTAAAGCCGCCGCCGATGATGACCACATCGGCCTTGCCTTCGACCGCACCCTCCGCGCCACCCGTGAAGGGCGGCGCGCTGGCGAGCCAGTAGGAGAGGGGGGAAGCGCGCATCAGCCGATCAAAGACCGACGACGGCGGGCAAGCAACCAATATGCGGGATTTCGACATCGCGATAGAAGGGGTTGGACGGCTCATGGCCGCGCCCCACGAACACGCGGCAGCCGAAATGCAGGTCGGTGGCAGTGTTCTGGTCGTAGCGGAAGCTGGACGACACATGCATCATGTCTTCCGGGTTGGCACCCAGTTGATCGAACATATATTCGAAGGCCTGCATCCGGGGCTTATAGGCCTGCGCCATCTGCGCGGTATAGACCGCGTGGAAGGGCGCGCCCAGCATCCCGACATTATGATGGATCTGGTCGTTCATCGCGTTGGAGAGGATGACGAGCGGGATCTTGTCGCCGATCTTCGATAGGCCACCGGCCACATCGTCATGCGGACCCCAGGTCGGCACGGCGTTGTACACCGCGTCGGCATCCGCCTCATTATAGGCGACGCCCCATTTCTCGCAGGTCCGGCGCAGCGAATTGCGGATGATCTCTTGATAGGGTTCCCATGCCCCCATCACCTGGTCGAAGCGATAGGCGCCCCAATCCTTGCAGAAAGCAGGCAGTTTTTCCGCGTCGATGCGATCGGCCATGAAAGCGGTCGCCATTTCCGTCATGCGGAAACGGGTCAGCGTGCCGTAACAGTCGAAGCTGATGAATTTGGGCCGGAAATTGGGCATCGGCGGATCGTCCTTTGCATACTTTTACAGGGGGCCTTGGCAGCCGTGTGACAGGGACATTACGACATGGCTGCACCGGAACATGAACCCCATTTCGACGCGGCGCGGCGCAGATTATAGGCTTTTATCGCGCCCTATTCGGCATAGTTTGCCGTGCCTGCAAAGGCGCCGCAATTGGGCGAGGAAAAGTGCGGCCCGTCAACGAAAATACCTGGCGGACGGCACGGAATGTCGCGCCCTCAATAGCCACGGCCCCGCGCCACTTCGCCCTCCATCGGCTGGCCTGATTCATGGCGACGGATATTGGCGATCAACGCGCGCGCGGCGCTGTCCGCGCGGGTCATGCTGGCGATATGGGGCGTCATGATGATGCGTGGATGCGTCCAGAAAGCATGTCCGGCGGGCAGCGGTTCCGGGTCGAAAACATCCAGCACCGCACCCGACATATGACCTTCGTCGAGCAGGGACAGCAGATCCTGCTCCACCAGATGGCCACCCCGCCCGACATTGATCAGGCTGGCCCCGGAAGGCAGCTGCGCCAGCCTATCCCGGCACAAGATGCCGCGTGTCTCCGGCGTCAGCGGCAACAGGCAGATGAGGATATCGCAACTGGACAGGAAGGCAGGCAAGCCCGCCTCGCCCGCATGGCATATCACCCCGTCAATGCTATGGGCCGACCGGCTCCACCCCGACAGCGCGAAGCCGAAGGGCGCAAGTCCCTCCAGCACGGCCTGTCCCAAATTACCGAGGCCCATCACGCCCACCCGCCGCTGCCCGGCGGGCACCAGCTTGATCGGGTTCCAGCGTCCCTCACGCTGGGCAATGCCATGGTCGATCAGGCTCCGATGCAGCGCCAGCACTGCCATCGTCACATATTCCACCATGCCCTGGCGAATGCCCGGCTCGATCATCCGCACGACCCGCACATGCGGCGGCAGGCGTGCCATGTCGAACTGGTCGATCCCCGCACCGATCGAAAACAAGACTTCCAGCGCGGGCAGGGTGGCGATGAGGTCGGCTGACGGATTCCACGCAGCTAAGTAACGAATGGTCGCCGGGTCATGCGGATCCGTAGGATCGACAAAAGCCACGTCCGCCGCTTCGGCCGCGAAAATCTCGCGCCAGATGCGGCCGCGTTCGGGATCGGATGTGTAGAGCAGGGTCATGCGGGCCATCCTTGTCCGGGCCATAAAGAAAAACCGTCGGCAACAGCGGGAGGGCGCTGTTGCCGACGGTCGAGCAGGGCGGAAGACCGCCGCGCCCCTGGTTAGAAGGTAAACGTCCCGCGGATCGTGAAGGAGCGGGGGACACCCGGCTGCACCCACAAAGCCGCATAGGAGCTGGCATAATATTTCTTGTCGAACAGATTATCGACATTGGCCGACAGCTTGAACTGGTCGTTGATCGTCACCGAGCCCAGGATTTTCGCGATCGTGTAGCTCGGCAGATAGAAGTCTGCCGCCGTCTGGCCCAGCCGCTTGCCGACATGGTTTACGCCCGCGCCCAGCATCGCCTCATGATCGCCGATCGAGAAATTCTTGAACAACAGGGCATTGGCCTGATGTTTGGGAATATTGAGCAGCGGATCATTCTTAAGCACCCCGGCGGACGCATAGTCATCCGCCCAGCCTGCATCGGTATAGGCATAGGTCGCGAACAGTTCGAACCCGGCGGGCAGCTTGGCGTTGATGTCAAACTCCACGCCCTGGCTCTTGGCTTCACCGACCGCCACCGACAGGCCGGTCAGCAGATCAGCGGTCAGGACGTTGCTCTTCTTCATCTTGTAGAGCGACAGCGTGCTGGTAATGCGGCCGTCCGGCGTCACGAACTTCGCACCGACTTCATAGCTTGTGCTGACTTCCGGGGCGAAGGGGTTGTTGTTCACATCGACGCCGCTGTTGGGCCGGAACCCCTTGCCATAGCTGGCATAGAAGGACAGGCTCTTGGTCGGTTCGAACACCAGGCCCGCCATCGGGCTGAACTTGGTATAGGATGCGGGGTTGGTGGTCCCCAACCGGTTGTCGATATTCTGGCTGAAATCGTCGTAGCGGCCGCCAAAGCGCACCTTGAACTGCTCGGTAATCTCGATCTGGTCCTGCGCATAGATGCCCCAGGCCTTCTGCACTTCGGTCGAATTCTGGATCACCGAATATTTGTCCGCTGTCGGTACCGGAATATTGTAATTGGGGTTGAAGATGTCGATCGAATAGGACTGGTCCGCCGCCGTCGGGCGATAACGGGTCTGGAGCAATTCGATCTCGAACTTGTCCCAGTCGCCGCCAACGCGGATATTGTGAACGATCGACCCGGTTTCCAGCTTGCCGCTGATTTCCCCGCGGAACACCATATGGGTGGTGCTATAGTCGCGATAGCGGCGCTGGCGCGACAAGGTGCGGCCATCATTATCGATACGCTGGCGGCTCAGCGCCAGTTCGGGATCGCTCGAATAGCCCTCGAACGTGGTGTCCTTATAGCCTGCGCCCAGCATCACGACCCAATCGTCGCTCAGGTCATGCTGCAACTGCGCCTGATGGCCGAGTGCCGTGATCTTGATCGGGCCGTCATTGGGGTTGCTGAGGAACCGGCTCTGCGGAATGGCACCCAAATCATAGGTGGTGCCGGTCGCCGTCACCGTCGGGATCGCCACCACGCCGCGATCGAACGGCACTTCCTGGTTCACATATTCCAGCTCGTAGGTGAAGATCGTCTTGTCCGACAGTTTTGCCAGGATGGACGGGTTCAGCACATATTTGCGGGTTTCCACCGTGTCGCGGAAACTTTCGGCATCCTCGACGGCACCGGTCAGGCGGATGGCGACGCTGTCGCCAAGCGGCATGTTATAATCGCCCTCGACGCGATAGGTGTTCCACTTGCCACCCGCGACCGTGAAGCTGCCGCCTTCCTTGAAGGTCGGCTTCTTGCTGACGATGTTGATCGTGCCGCCCGGCTCGCCGCGCCCGAACAGCGCCGAGTTCGGACCTTTCAGCACTTCGATCCGCTCGACATTGGAGGCATCGCGCGGGCCGGCATAGCCGCGCCCGCCGTTAAAGCCGTTGACCAGGAAGCCGCTCGGAAAATTCTCGTCGCCAGCAAAGCCGCGAATGGCGAAACTGTCCCACAGGCCGCCGAAATTATTCTGCTTCGACACGCCGCTCGCCAGTTCCAGCGCGGTATCGAGCCGGGTGATGTTGAGGTCGTTGAGCAGTGTGCCTTCCAGAAACTGGACCGCCTGCGGGATTTCCTTGACCGGCGTATCGCCGAAATATTGGCGCTTGAGGCCAGTGACGATGATGTTGCCTTCGGCATTATCGGCCGGAGCCTGGGCAAGGGCGGCGGTGGGCAGGGTGATGGCGGCGGTGCTGGCGATAAGCGCCAGGCGAAGAGCCGATGATGTGCGCATGATATGATCCCCTATGAAAAATCGCTGTTCCCAAATGTCCTGCGAAACGGGGACCGGCTGGTCTTCTCTTATGGTCCGATGCGGACATTGCGTCCTGTCATCGGCAGCCGGGCCGCGGGGTGTTTCCGTCACCTCTTGTTGAATTGAGGCTAGGTCGAGTTACGGATATATTACGTCAAACATGGCGCATGGGACGGCGCAAAATTGTGAATCGCGTGGTCCTACGGCATGAAAATGCTGCCCGTCGTTACGCCATTGATCCTGGTGAAAACCCCGAAAAATGGCCGCCTCCGATAAGGAAGGCGGCCTGCGACCCGGAGGGTTCATGCCCTCAGAGATATTTGAGCCACCATATATCCTTGCGCCGCTGCTTGAGCTGCGCGAACCAGCGGGTGGGATAGTAAAGCGGCAGGATCAGCAGCGCGACCCAGATCCAGACGGTGGACAGGTTATCGACGCCGAACACCGTGCCCTTGGTCGGCCCATAGAGTGCCAGCGCGACATTGTAGATCAGCTTGAGCACATAGAGGTGCAGCACATAATAGAACATCGGTGCGCCACCCAGCAGCGCCAGATGCGGCATCACGCGGCTATTCTCGAACTTCTCGAACAAAGCGAGCAGCAGGCAGCCGGTGCCGACCGTGGGCATCAGGAACAGCAAGGAGGGCGGATATTTGGTGAGCGCCAGGAAGCTCATCACCGTGCGCGTCGAATTTTCGCCGACGAACCAGGGCTTGTCGCCATAGACATTGAGATAGCGGATCAGAATGAAGCCCAGCACCAGCCCAAGGCCGGTCATGGCCAAGCGCCGGATGCGCCGTTGCGGATCGCTGCCCTTGGCGAACCATGGCCCGCAGGCATAGCCCAGCAGGATGACGCCGATCCATGGCAGGATGGGATAAGTGGTCTTGACCGCGATGCCGCCAAATTCGATCAGCGATCGCTGATGCAGGATCGCCCAGGCGACATAGCCTGGCTGGTCGGCGGTCAAGCGGATCGGATCGAGCAGATTGTGCAGGCACACGATCCCCAGGCCTACCGCAAATTGCGCGACGCGCGGCAGGTGCAGCAGGGCGGCCAGCGCGATCATCGAAATACCGATCGCCCAGATCACCTGCAACCAAATCGCCGTCGGTGGGAAGGCGGGAGCCTGCGTCGGCCAGGCATAGCCGACCACGGTAAATTCCAAGACGATCAGGAACAGGCCGCGTTTCAGCAGAAATTCCGACACCTGGCCCTTGCTGTGCGACTGGCCATAGAGCCAGGCCGACAGGCCGGTGAGCGCGACGAAGGTCGGCGCGCAGAAGGTCGACAGCAGGCGGGTGTAGAACAACCCCGGATCGGTGGTGTTCGCGTCCACCGGGTCGGTGACCTGCATGTAGAGGAAGAATGTCTCGCGCACATGGTCGACCAGCATGAACAGCATGACCAGGCCGCGCAGCGCGTCGATCGCGATCAGGCGGGTGCGCGCCTGGGCTGTGGCCATGGGCGACGTAGCGCCGGGGCTGAAGGCGGTGGGGGGCGCGTGGCCCGCAATGCTGCTCATGGCGTCTGTCCCTTTTCCCCGTGGTTCGTTGCGGCACCGCCCGAACCAATCATGATACCCTGTATCATCTATGATCTAGCTTCGCCTCCTCCGAGTAGCAAGCCTTGCTGCAACAGGAAGAGGTGGGGAACACAGTCACCGGATGCGTGCCGAAACGCCACAACCAGGGATTGGTCCCAAGGGTTGAGGCTATGATGACTGCACGAACGAAAGTGTCGAATATGTCGAATGACTAGGTGGAATATGTCAAAAAAAGGGGGTGAAGAAGCGTTGCGCTTCTTCCCCCCCGCTAATGCCTGCGTCCGTCAGCCGTTCAGGCATCTTCGAGCGCGATGGCGTTGACGATATGCGCCTGGGTATATTCCAGCAGTCCCGCTTCGCCCAGTTCCGCGCCCAGGCCCGACTGCTTGACGCCGCGGAAGGGAATGTTGGCGTCGATTGCCATATGCTGGTTGACCCAGACCGTGCCGGAATCGATCCGCATCGCGACATCGGTCGCCCGCGCCAGATCCTTGCCCCAAACCGTGCCGCCCAGGCCATAGTCGCTGTCATTGGCGCGGGCGATCACATCGTCAATATCGTCATATTTCAGCACGGGCAGCACCGGGCCAAACTGTTCTTCGCGCACCAGCGGCGCGTCGTCATCCAGGTCGCGAACGATCGTGGGTGGCATGAAATAGCCCGGCCGGTCGAGCGCATCGCCGCCCGCCAGCACGGTGCCGCGTGTCCGCGCGTCGTCGATCAGCGCCTTGACCTTGTCGAACTGCATCTGGTTCTGGATCGGCCCGATCGTCGTGCCCTGCTTCGACCCGTCATCGACGATCGCCGCCTTGGCGAGCTTCGCCAGTTCGTCGCAAAATTCGTCATACATGGGCGCTGGGACATAGGCGCGCTTGATCGCGATGCAGATTTGCCCTGCATTGGTCATCGCGCCCTGATAGACTTTCTGGGCCACTTGCCGCGCATCGACATCATCCAGCACGATCGCTGCGTCATTGCCGCCCAGCTCCAGCGTTACGCGCTTCACCGTCCCGGCCGACGATGCCATCACCTTCTTGCCGGTGGCGGTCGATCCGGTGAAGGCGACCTTGGCAATGTCGGGATGGCCGGTGATCAGCGCGCCCAGCTCATTCTGGTCACACACGATGTTGAGGACGCCGGGCGGCAGGATCGCCTGCGCCACTTCGCCGAACAACAAGGTGGTCAGCGGCGTGGTGGGCGCGGGCTTGGCGACCATGCAATTGCCAGTGACCAAGGCCGGCCCCAGCTTGTTCATCAGCAGGATGACCGGGAAGTTCCAGGGCGTGATCGACGCGACAACGCCGAGCGGCGTGCGATGTTCGACAACGCGGTTGCCGCCTTCGTCCTTCAGCACCTTGGGTTCGACCCGCATCGCGGCGAAAGCGCGCAGGGTGAAGACGCTGCCCATGATCTCATAACCGGCCTGGTCGAGCGGCTTGCCCTGCTCGCTGGTCAGCAAGCTCGCAAATTCGCCGATTCGCGCTTCCAGCGCGTCCGCGAGCTGGTTGACGAGCGCGGCACGCTCTTCGATCGGGGTTGCTGCCCAGCCGGGCTGGGCACGCTTGGCGGCGGCGACGGCGCGGTTCAGCATCGCCTCGTCCGCTTTGGGACATTGGGCGAAGGCAGTGCCTGTCGCGGGGTTAACGACGTCGAACTGGCTGACACCGGGCGTCAATGCGCCATCGATCAGCATGCGGAAATCATGGTCCATCGCTCTTCTCTCCTGCATTATCCGGTCACGCGCCTTGCGTCTTGGCTATCGCTTTCCGCGCTGGCGCGTTGTAGCATATATTTGTGCGCTAAGGATACAATATTGGCAAGGGATGATTGGAGCGGATGAACCAAGGGACCGATCTGCGCGGATTGATAGGCTATCAAATCCAGCGCGCGCACCTCGTGATGGGGGCGGATGCCCGCGCCGCGCTGGCGCCGTTCGACCTGTCGCCGGCCAAGTTTACCGCGCTGCTGCTGATCCGCGATAATCCGGGCTGCGACCAGACGGCGCTTGGCCGAGCGCTCAGCGTAAACCGGTCCAGCGCGATGAAGCTGGTCAATATATTGGAAGAGCGCGGGCTGGTCGAACGGCGGGCCGGGCGGGATCTTCGCACCAATGCGCTGTTCCTCCTGCCCGAAGGGGAAGTGCAGATTGGCGCGATGATCGAAGCGGTGCATCAGTCCGATGCCCGGATGACCCAGGGTTTGAGCGGCGAAGAGGCTGAACAACTGCTGGTGCTGCTGCGCAGGATCAGCGGGGAAGAGCCTCTATCGGACAGCGAAGCGGACACTGGTATCGCCTAAACGGGTTGCGTAAATTGTATCCCTGGCGCACAATGTTGCCAACATTGGGCGGCTGATTCGAAGCCTTGCCGCCTGTAGGGGAGGATCGCGCGTGACCGACATGATGAACCTGGACCGGCTGCTGCGGCCGCGATCAGTGGCGATTATCGGCGCATCGGACAAGCCGGGTGCGCTCGGCGCATCGGTGCTGGCCAATCTGGAACGGCAGGGCTTTGCCGGGGCCATTCATCTGGTGAACCCAAAGCGTACAGAGATTGGTGGGCGGCCCTGCGTCGCGTCCGTGGATGACCTGCCCGAAGGCGTCGATGCCGCGATCCTGGCGATCCCGCGCGTCGGCGTGCTGGGCGCGATGCGCGGCTTGGCCCGGCGCGGGGCGGGCGCGGCGGTGATCTTTTCCGCCGGTTTTGCCGAAGACGGCCCGCAGGGTCTGGCCGATCAGGAGGAAATCGCCCGGATCGCCCGCGACGCGGCGATGGTGGTGGAAGGCCCCAATTGCCTCGGCCTCGTCAATTTCCGCGACAATGTCTCGCTGACCTTCATCGACATGCCGCCAGCGGGCGCGCAGGGTGACCGGCGCGTCGGCATCGTGTCGCAATCCGGCGCGATGGCCGCCGTACTGGCGACGACGATGATCCATCGCGACGTGCCGCTCAACTGCTATATCTCCACCGGTAATGAAGCGGCCAGCGGGATCGAGGATTATCTCGCCTATCTGGTCGATCAGCCCGACACCGCCGTCATCGGCATGATCGCCGAACATATTCGCGACCCCGCCCGTTTCCTTGCCGCCGCGCGCGCGGCGCGGGCAGCGGGCAAGCAAGTCGTGCTGCTGCATCCGGGCCGCAGCGCCGCTGGCGCGGCGAGCGCCGCCACCCATACCGGGGCGATGGCGGGCGATTATGCCGTCATGGCGGTGCATGTCGAACGCGCCGGGGTGATCCTGGTCGATTCGCTCGAAGAATTGGGCGACGTGGTCGAGATTTTGGCGCGCAACGCGGTGATCGGCACGGGCGGCACTGGCGTCATCGCGGAATCGGGCGCGTTCAAGGCGATGATGCTCGACCTGTCGGAAGCGGTCGAGCTGGACCTGCCTGCCTTGAGCGATGCCGACAGCCCGGCGTTGCGTGCGGCCCTGCCCGATTTCGTGCCGGTCACCAACCCGCTGGACGTCACCGCGCAGGGGCTGGTCGATCCGGGCCTCTATGGCCGCACCTTGTCCGCTTTGGTGAACGATGACCGTATCGGTACGATTTTGGTGACGCTGATCCAGACCGCGCCTGCGACATCGCACATCAAATTTGCCGCCGTGCTGGATGCCCTCGCGACGCTGCGTCCGACCAAGCCGATCATCATCGGCGGCGTCGATGAAGGCGGCGGCGTGCTGGACGCGGACATTGCGGCGCTGCGCGAAGCGGGCGCGACCTATCTCCCCACCGCCGAGCGCGCTGTGCGCGCGCTGGCGCGGATCAGCGGAGCGGCGGCGCGTGATTTCGCAGCTGAACCGCTCAATGCCGAACCTGTCGCTGATCTGGCGCAGGTGGGCAGCACTATCCCCGAATATCGTTCTAAAGAGATTATGGGCGCGCGCGGCATAGCCTTCCCCGCCTTCGCATTGGCGCAGACGCTGGAAGAGGCGGTGCTGGCAGCGGATCGCCTCGGCTATCCGGTCGTGCTCAAGGCGCAATCGCCCGAACTGCCGCACAAGAGCGATGCGGGCGGCGTGATCGTCGGCCTCAAGAACCGCGAGGAACTGGCCGATGGCTGGGCGCGCCTCGCTGCCAATCTCGCTGCGTCCCGCCCCGACCTGACGCTCGACGGCGTGCTGGTCGAGGGAATGGCGGACAAGGGCGTCGAACTGATCGTCGGCGCGCGCAACGATCCGCATTGGGGCACGACCATCCTGGTCGGCTTTGGCGGTGTCGCGGCCGAACTGCTCCACGATGTCTGCCTGCTCCCGCCCGACCTGCCGCGCGCCGCGATCATCGCGCGGATTCGCAAACTGCGCATGGCCCCCTTGCTCGACGGCTTCCGCGGTGCGCCGGTCATGGACATCGAAGCGGTCGCCGACGTGGTCCAGCGGCTCGGCCAGATGGTCGCGGCGACCCCGGCGATCCGCGAGGTCGATCTCAACCCAGTGATCGTCTATCCGCAGGGCAAGGGGGCATTGGCGCTCGACGCGCTGATCTCGCTCTAACACGGACGAGGCACCGGCGATTTGACTTGGCAAATTGTTTCGCCAGCATACAATGGCGAAACAAGTGCCGGAGAGAATGTCCCCCATGTCGAGCATAACCCTGCCTGCGGATGATCCGCGCAGCATCCTGGCAGACCGGCCGATGCGCCTGCCGCAGGTGGTGGCGATCTTCATCTGCTTCCTGCTCAACGCGCTCGACGGGTTCGACGTGCTGGCGGTGACTTTTGCCGCGCCGGGCATCGCGAAGGATTGGGGCGTTGGGCCAAGCGCGATCGGCATCATCGTCTCGACCGGCCTGGTCGGCATGGTGATCGGGTCGCTGACGCTCGGTCAATTGGCCGATCGCATCGGGCGGCGGCGGCAGATTTTGCTGTGCCTGGTCATCATGACGTTCGGCATGCTCGCCTCCGCCTTCGCGACAGGGGTGGTGATGCTGAGTGTGCTGCGCATCCTGACGGGCCTGGGTCTGGGCGCGATGCTGGCGGCGATCAATGCCATGTCGGCCGAATTCGCCAATCGCCGCCGCCGCGACCTGGCCGTCAGCATCATGGCGGCGGGCTATCCGGTCGGCGGCATCATCGGTGGCTGGGGCGCGGCGCAATTGCTGCGCACCGACGGCTGGGAAGCGATCTTCCTGTTTGGCGCAGGCGCGACGGCGCTGATGATACCGCTCGTGCTGTTGTTCCTGCCTGAATCGATCGGCTGGCTGGCGACGCGCGGCGCGCCCTATGCGCTGGCCAAGATCAACGTCATCCTGCGCCGGCTGGGCCAGCCGCAAGCGGCGCAACTGGTCGCGCTGAACCTGCCCAAAGCGTCGATGCGCGCGCTGTTCCTTGATCGCTACCGAGTCATCACGATCGCGCTGATCATCGTCTACGGCCTGCACATGATGACCTTCTACTATGCGCTGGGCTGGGCGCCCTCGCTGGTGGTCGATCTGGGGTTCGACCCTTCGCGCGCCAGCATCGTGTCGGTCTTCATGAATATGGGCGGGGCGATCGGGGGGCTGACGCTCGGCTTCCTGTCGCCCTGGCTCGGCCTGCGGCGGTTGTTGCTGCTGGCCATGGCGGGCGCGGGTATCGCGGTGGCCGTGTTCGGCGTGGTGCCGGCCGACTTCCTCTGGCTGCAGATCGCCGCCTTCGTGTTGGGCTTCCTGGCCAATGGGTCGGTCGTGGGCCTCTATGCGCTGATCGCCAATGTCTTCCCCACCACCTTGCGCGCGACGGGGACGGGCGCGGTGATCGGTTTCGGACGTTTCGGCGCAGCGCTTGGCCCGTTCCTGGCGGGGCAATTACTCACCGCCGGGGCAGGGCGGGGGTTGACCTCGCTGCTGCTGGGGCTGGGGTCGCTGGGGGCTGCCGCCGTGCTGCTGGCGGTGCAGATGCGCAATGCGGACGAGAATGGCTAGAGCGGGACGGCGCGCTTAGCCCCGGCGGACCGTCACTTCGGCCCCGGCCATGCCGCGCGTCAGGGCGAAGGGTTTATCGACGCTGACCCTCGCTTCCATCACGCCATTCATCGCGAGGCAGCAGGCGCCCAGTCTTTGCGCGAACATCTCGATCAACGGGATATGCACCAGCGCCAGATCTTCGGCGGCCTGCGCTACTTTGCGATAATCGACCGTCTCGCCGATCGCCTCGATCTGACCCACGGCCAACGTCAGTTCGACCGAAATGACCAGCGGTTGCCGCCTTCCGATCTCATCGGGATTGATGCCGATATCGGCCAGCAGGGGCAGGTCGCGCACCCGGACCTTGGTCGTGCAGATATTGTCCGTCATGCCTTCGCCCTTTCCGCCGCCAACACCGTATTGTGGAGCAGGCAGGCGATGGTCATCGGACCCACGCCGCCTGGCACCGGCGTCACCGCCTTGGCATGGTCCAGTTCCTGCGTCGCGCAATCGCCGACGATCTGCGATGATCCGTCCGGCTGCGCGATGCGATTGATGCCGACGTCGATCACGATCGCGCCGGGCTTCACCCAATAGCCGCGCACCAGATGCGGCGCGCCCGCGGCAGCGACGATGATGTCCGCCTTGCGCGCGATGTCGGGCAGGTGCAGCGTTTCGATATGGGTGACGGTCACCGTCGCCTCCCGCTCCAGCAGCAGCATGGCGACCGGCTTGCCGACGATATTGGACTTGCCGATGACCACGGCATTGAGCCCGCGATAATCATCGATCACGCTGTCGAGCAGGCGCATGATGCCTAGCGGCGTGCAGGGCACCAGCCCGCCGGTACCGGTGGACAGCCGCCCGACATTCACCGGGTGGAACCCGTCGACATCCTTGGCGGGATCGATGCGGTCCAGTACCAGCGCCGCGTCGATATGGGGGGGCAGAGGCAGCTGGATCAAAATGCCATGAATGGCCGGATCGCCGTTCAACTGGTCGATCAGCGTCAGCAGGGCGTCCTGCGGATGATCGACCGGCAGCCGATGTTCGACCGACCGGATGCCGACGCGCGCGCATTCGCTGATCTTGCGGCGGACATAGACCTGGCTTGCCGGATCGTCACCGACCAGCACCACCGCCAGCGCGGGCGGCTGGCCGCTATCCGCGACCATCGCCGCGACGCGCGCCGCCGTTTCGTCCGACAGGGCGCGCGCCATGGCGCGCCCGTCGATAATCTGCGCCATGGGCCTCAGGCCTTGAAGACGACGGTGCGCGCGCCATTGCGGAATACGCGGCCCTGCAGATGATGCTGCACGGCGGTCGCCAGCACGCGCCGCTCGATATCGCGGCCCTTGCGCACCAGGTCGTCGGGCGTGTCGGCATGGTTGATGGCTTCGACATCCTGATGGATGATCGGCCCTTCATCGAGGTCGGCGGTGACATAATGGGCGGTCGCGCCGATCATCTTGACGCCACGCGCATGCGCTTGGTGATAGGGCTTGGCGCCCTTGAAACCGGGCAGGAAACTGTGATGGATATTGATGCAGCGACCCGACAGGAAGCCCGCCAGATCGTCGCTCAATATCTGCATATAGCGCGCCAGGACGATGAGGTTGGCGCCGGTTTCCTCGACGATCGCTTTGATCTGCGCTTCCTGCTGCGGCTTGCTATCCTTGGTGATCGGCAGATGGTGGAACGGCACGTCGCCGATCAGCGATATGGTCAGCGCCTCGCGCGGATGATTGCACACGATGCCGACCACATCCATGTTCAGCTCGCCGATGCGCCAGCGGTAGAGCAGGTCGCCCAGGCAATGGTCGAACTTGCTGACCATCAGCAGCACCTTCTGCCGCTCGTTGCGACGGCGCAGATTCCATTCCATGCCGCGCTCGTCCGCCAGTCCGGCAAAGGCCGCCCGCAGCGTTTCCACGGCACCGGGCGCGATTTCAAATTCCACCCGCATGAAGAAGCGATCGGTCAGCTTGTCGTTGAATTGCTGCGCGTCGGTGATGTTGCCGCCCTGCTGGGTCAGCAGGGTGGCGACATCGGCGACCAGACCCGGCCGGTCGTCGCATTGCAGGGTCAGGGTGCAGATTTCACTCACATCGCTTCTCCGGTAATCATGCGCGCTCAGTGGCGGGCCGTATAATCATTGATCCATTCGACGGTCTTGCTCAGGCCGCCAAAGGGGTAGAAGTGCAGGCGCACCTTGCCATGCTGGTCGCCAAGGCCGCTGGCAAGCGCATCGACCAGCTTGTCGGGACCGGCGGTGCCGATCAGCTTGGTGATCGAAATGCCATATTTGGTCAGCACCGATGCCGATGCCCCGACGCCGCAGCGGGCGGCGAAGCGCATCAGCGTCTTGATGCCCGCTGGCCCCGGAATGCCGATCCGCACCGGCGCGTCGATGCCGCGCTGGCGCAATTCCGCCAGCCAGCTTAGCACCGGGGCAGCATCGAAACTGAATTGGGTGACGATCAGCGGGGCCATGCCGCGCTGTTCGATTTCCGCGCATTTTTCTGTCAGCACGGCGAAACACTGGTCGGGCGTCATGTTGGGATGGCCCTCCGGGTGCCCGCCAACGCCGATCGCCTTGATCCCGGCGCGCTCGAACGCGCCGGTGCGGATCAGCGCCATGCTGTCCGAATAGGGGCCGGCCGCTTCGGGTGGATCGCCGGCGATTACGAAGCAGCGCTGGACGCCCGCTTCGCGCACGACCGCGGCCAGATAGGTTTCGAAATCATCGCCCGATTCCAGTCGCCGCGCGGAAAAATGCGGCATGGGTTCAAACCCCAGCGATCGCACCAGCTTTGCCGCAGCAATGCGCGCTTCCAGCGATTCGCCGGGCAGGAAGGTGACGGCCACTGGCGTTTCGGCCGCCATGGTCGGCGCGGCCTCGCGCAGCGCGTCGATGTCCTTCGCGGTGATCTCCAGCGAATAGCCATCGGTCATGCCCTTGGGCGGCAGATCCCAGTTCGGATGGATCGACGGCAGGGTCATCATTCTCTCCCATGATGGTGTTCGGGCTGGGCCACGCGGCTTTCCTCGATGCATTTTCCTCTAGCGCAGTTGCTTACATTCGTATAGATGAAATTTTCATGAGTGCGAAATCATCTGATCAGGTCGGCACTGGCAGCCCTCTCATCATCCTTCCGGGGCTGATGTGCGATTCGCGCATGTTCGGCGCGACGCTCGCCGCTTTTCCCGGCAGTCGCGCGATCGACGGCTATTATGGTGGTGCGGACCGGATCGAGGCGATGGCTGACTATGCGTTGGCGCATATGCCCGTGCGCGCGGCGCTGCTCGGCCATTCCATGGGCGCGCGCATCGCATTGGAGGTAGTGCGCAAGGCCCCTGAACGGATCGAGCGGCTGGCGTTGGTCGATACCGGCGTCCACACGCCCAAGCCCGGCGAGCGCGAAGGCCGTTATGCGCTGCGCGACCTCGGCCGGACGCAGGGCATGGCCGCGCTGGTGGCGCAATGGCTGCCGCCGATGCTCGGTTTTGCGGGGCTGCGCAACGAAGCGCTGATGGACAGCCTCTATGCCATGGCCGTGTCGGCGGGCTTGTCCGTGTTCGAAGCGCAGATCGAAGCCTTGCTCAACCGCCCGTCGGTCGATGCGCTGCTGCCGACCATCGCCTGCCCGACCTTCGCCATGGTCGGGCGACAGGATCAATGGTCGCCGGTCGCCCAGCATGAGGCGATCGTCGCCGCCATTCCCGGCGCGCAACTGCGCGTTGTCGAAGGGGCGGGCCATATGATGCCCGCCGAAGCGCCAGAGGCGTTCAACCAGATATTGCGGGAATGGCTGTCATGGCCGCCTGCATGAGTGACGATTTCAGTATGTTTTCCGTGTCTAAGGAGAGAATGGAATGAGTGGTAAATCCCTGCAGCAACTGCTCGACGAAAAGGGCGACATCGTCGAATTCCTGCGCAACCAGCAGGTCGGTCCCAACGCCTATCCGGGCGTGCCTGGCGAATATAGCAACTGGCGCGACGAACAGCGCAGCTGGGCGGAAAGCTCGGTCCTGTTCAACCAGAGCTTCCACATGGTCGACCTGCTCGTCACCGGCCCCGGCGCGTTCGACATGCTGTCCTACCTCGCCCCGAACAGCTTCAAGGGCTTCGTGCCGAACCGCGCCAAGCAGTTCGCGCCTGTCACGCCCGAAGGCTATGTGATCGGCGACGTCATCCTCTTCTATCTGGAAGAAGAAAAGTTCGAGCTGGTCGGTCGCGCACCGTCGATCGAATGGGTCGAATATTGGGCCTCGACCGGCAAGTGGGACGTCAAGGTGGAACGCGACGAGCGCACCATCGCCCGTCCGCTCGACCAGCAGGGCTATCGCCGCAACTATCGCTTCCAGCTGCAGGGCCCCAACGCCATGCCGGTGCTGGAAAAGGCGATGGGCGAAACCCCGCCGGACCTCAAATTCTTCCACATGGCACCGATCATGATCGCCGGCGTCGAAGTGCGCGCGCTGCGTCACGGCATGGCGGGCCAGCCGGGCTATGAGCTGTTTGGCCCCTGGAAGGATTATGACACCGTTCGCAATGCGCTGATCGAAGCGGGCAAGGATTATGGCCTGACGCTGTGCGGTGGCCGTACCTATTCGTCCAACACGCTGGAATCCGGCTGGATCCCCTCGCCGCTGCCCGCCACCTACACCGGTGAAGGCTCCAAGGCGTTCCGCGAATGGGCGAGCGAAAACAGCTATGAAGGCAAATGCTCGCTCGGCGGCAGCTTCGTCTCCGACAATATCGAGGATTATTACCTCAACCCCTGGGAGCTGGGCTATGGCATCATGGTCAAGTTCGACCATGACTTTATCGGCCGCGAAGCGCTGGAAAAGATCAAGGATCAGCCCCACCGCCGCAAGGTGACGCTGGCGCTCGACAATGAGGATATCGTCCGCGTCATGAGCTCGATGCTCCAGACCGGCGACAAGGCCAAGTTCCTGGAATTCCCCAGCGCCGTCTATTGCATGCATCCCTATGATGCGGTGCTGAAGGACGGCAAGACGGTCGGCCTGTCGACCTGGATCGGCTACACCATCAACGCTGGTCGCTTCCTGGCACTGGCGATGGTCGATGCCGAATTCGCCGAGCCCGGCACCGAAGTCACCCTGCTCTGGGGCGAACCCGATGGCGGCACGTCCAAGCCCACCGTCGAACGCCACGTCCAGACCGAAATCAAGGCGATCGTTTCCTCGGTCCCCTATTCGGAAGCCGCGCGCGACAATTATGCCGACGGCTGGCGCACCAAGAACGCCTGATCGCTTTTCGTGAGCGGTAGGAACGGGGGATGCCGCAAGGCGTCCCCCGTTTTCATTTGGGGACGGGAAAATCAGTCTGAATCAGAAAGCAAGCAAGGGTCTCACCCAAATTCTCCTGCGAAGGCTGGCGTTCATGGCATGATCGATTAGAAAAGGCCGTCGCCGCGAATTGTTGGGCATCATCGACGGTTGCCGAGAAAAGGATGAACATGCGCTATCTCTTGGCCATCGCCGCCCTGGGTGCGGGCCAGCCCTGTTTTTCCCAGACGGCAGAGACGCAGCCGGCAACGGTAGCGGGCCGACCGTTAGACCGAAGCGAAGCAGGATGGAGCGTGACGATCGGCCTGGCACCGGTCCTTAGCCCCGCGTGGCAAGGGTCGCGAGACATGGCTTTGTCGATCTTTCCCGATCTGCGGGTCAATTATGGGGACGTGATCTTTGCTTCGATCCCTGAAGGGTTGGGATGGAACGCCGTCAACACCAACGGGTGGAAGGCTGGTCCGCTGGCCAAGGTCCGCTGGCCAAGGTCCGCTTCGGGCGTGATGAAGAGCGCGGAGGATCGCCTTTTCTGATCACGGGCGGAAGCGACGGGCTGCGCGGCATGGGCAATGTCGCGGCTGCTGCCGAATTGGGCGGCTTCGTTGAAAAACGCATCGGCCCCTGGCGCGGCCGTTTGGAAGTCCGCCGCGGCTTTGGCGGACATGAGGCCGTGATAGCGGACGGGGCGATATCGTATCAGATGCGCAGCGGACGCACGATCATCAATGTCGGTCCGCGCGCCACGGTCGTCGGCAAACCCTATATGGACAGCTATTTCGGCATCGATGCGATTCAGTCGCTGCGATCCGGGCTTGCTGCCTATTCGCCAAAGGGCGGCTTGCTGTCTTATGGTGTCGGTGGTTCGGCGCTTCGCCCGCTGAACCGGCAAAGCGCCATCACCCTGTTTACCAGCCTCGATCGATTAGGGAGCGAGGCCGGTCATTCGCCGCTCGTCCGCGAGCGTGGGCGGAGAGTGCAGTTCACATTGGGCATCGGCTACGGCTTCCGCTTCAACCTTTGACGGTTCTGAACATCTGAGTGCGCTGCTACCCTGCGAATGATTCGTAGATGATTAAAATCGCGGCGACCGCTATTGCTGCGCCAATCATTCCATAGTCTTGACCGCCAGACGCAAAAGTTTTGCTAGTCCAGTAGGGCGGCTCATGCCAGCTTCGTTCTAGGGTGTGGATCGGCGTGCAAAAGGGACCCCGTTAGCGGGGTGATCGGCGTCTAAAAGGGACCCCTCATTTCGATGGTTTAAGCAGCTTCCTGGATTTTCAGGCGGCGAGATCGGGATGTTGGTTTTGGAGACAGTTTTACGGATCCGGCGTGAGTATGCCGGAGGCAAGGCGATCAAGGCGATCGCGCGGGACCTGCATGTGTCGCGGAAGGTCATCCGCAAAGCGGTCCGAGCGCCGGAGGGCGCCTTTGATTATCAGCGCAAGGTTCAGCCGCTGCCCAGGATCGGTCCGTTTCAGGATCGCCTCAACACGCTGCTGGAAGAGAACGAGCTGCGCGGCAGGCGTGACCGGCTGCGGATGACGCGGATCCATGATCTGTTGGTGCGCGAAGGCTTTGAGGGATCCTACGATGCCGTGCGGCGCTACGCGGCGCGATGGAAGTTGGAACGGCGCAAAGATGCCGGCGATGGTGTCACGGCCTTCATCCCGCTGATGTTCAGGCCAGGCGAGGCCTACCAGTTCGACTGGAGCCATGAAGATGTTGAGATCGCCGGGGCACCGATGCGGGTGAAGGTCGCGCATATGCGACTGTGTGCCTCACGCGCGGTCTATGTCCGGGCTTATCCTCGTGAGAGCCAGGAGATGCTGTTCGACGCGCATGCGCGGGGCTTTGATTTCTTCGGCGGCGTGCCAGGGCGCGGCATCTACGATAATATGAAGACGGCTGTGACGAGCGTGTTCACCGGCAAGGAACGCGTCTTCAACCGGCGGTTCCTGATCATGACCGACCATTATATGGTCGAGCCCACGGCCTGCTCGCCTGCGGCGGGATGGGAGAAGGGTCAGGTCGAGAACCAGGTGCAGACGATCCGGGGTCGCTTCTTCCAGCCCCGGTTGCGGTTCGCCAGTCTCGAAGAGCTCAATGGCTGGCTGGAGGCCGAGTGTCGGCGCTGGGCGGAACGGCAGCCCCATCCCGAACAGGGAGAGCTGACCGTGGCGCAGATGCTGGAGATCGAACGATCTGCGCTGCAGCCGATGCTGGGACCGTTCGACGGCTTCAATGAGAGCGAGCATGCCGTGACCGGCACCTGCCTGATCAGCTTCGACCGCAACCGCTACTCGGTGCTCTCGACGGTGGCACGACGCACGGTGCAGGTCCGCGCCTATGCCGATCGCATCGTCGTTCGCTGCGGCGAAGAGGTTGTCGCTGAACATCCTCGCTACTTTGGGCGCAACCGCACGATCTATGACCCCTGGCATTATCTGCCAGTGCTGGCCCGCAAGCCTGGCGCGCTGCGGAACGGTGCCCCCTTCCAGGACTGGGATCTGCCACCGGCGCTTGCCCGCCTGCGCCGCAAGCTGGGTAATGGCGACGATGCCGATCGCCGGTTCGTCCGTGTGTTGTCGGCCGTACTGACCGATGGCCTGGAGCCTGTCGAAGCCGCTGTGCGTGAGGCACTGGCGACGGGCACGGCAAGCGACGACCTGATCCTCAACATCCTGGCACGACGCCGGGAACCCCCGCGTCCGCTGACGATCATCACCTCCGAGGATAGCGCTTTGCGCCATCCCCCGATCGCCGACTGTGCCCGTTACGACCAGTTGAGGACCTTCGATGCAGCGGCATGACATGATCGAGGCCATGCGCGGGCTTGGCCTCAAGGGCATGGCAGGCGCGTTCGACGATGCCGTCACCACCGGCATTCAGCGCCAGCGCACCACCATGGAGATACTGACCGATCTTCTGAGGGTGGAGGCGACGCATCGTCATGCCGCGTCGATCCGATACCGGATGGCCGCTGCCAGGCTGCCCGTCGTGAAGGACATCGACGCCTTCCGGTTCGAGGGTACCCCAATCAACGAGGGGCTGGTGCGTTCATTGCACAGCGGCACGTTCCTGCCCGCACGGCGCAATATCGTCCTGGTCGGCGGCACAGGCACAGGAAAGACCCATCTGGCCATCGCCATCACCGCCAATGTTGTGCGCTCCGGCGCCCGGGGCCGCTACTTCAACACGGTCGATCTGGTGACCCGCCTCGAAGAGGAGGCCAGGATCGGCAAGAGTGGCGCTCTCGCCGCCCAGCTATCCCGTCTCGATCTGATCGTACTCGACGAACTGGGCTATCTGCCGTTCGCCCGATCGGGCGGCCAGTTGCTGTTCCACCTGATCAGCAAACTCTATGAGCAGACCAGTGTCATCATCACCACCAACCTCGCCTTTGGCGAGTGGCCCACCGTGTTCGGCGATCCCAAGATGACAACCGCGCTCCTGGATCGCGTCACCCATCATTGCGACATTGTCGAGACCGGCAATGACAGCTGGCGCTTCAAAAACCGCAGCTGATCCGCCCCAGCGGCAATCAATTAAAAGATGCTTTGCGCTGCGCGCGCCTCCGGTCGGGCTACGCCCTCCCTACGCCGCGCGCAGCGCAAGGAAGAGCGTCACATCAATGTTCCGCCATCCTGACAGGGGGTCCCTTTTGCGCGCTGATAAGGGGTCCCGTTTGGACGCCGATTGACAGATGTTCCCCGACGTATCGGACGCACCAAAGGCGGCCTGAACTCCAAGCTACATGCCGTATGCGATGGCAAAGGCCGACCGCTCATCATGCTGCTCAGTGAAGGGCAGATGAGCGATTATAAGGGCGCTGCACTGATGATCGATGCCTTCCCAAAGGCAAAGGTCCTGCTGGGCGACAAGGGCTATGACGCCGACTGGTTCCGCGCGGCACTGGCCGACCGCAAGATCACGGCCTGCATCCCGTCAAAGGGGAACCGGAAAGTGCCCATTCCACACGACACGGCGCTCTATAGACAGCGGCACAAAGTCGAGAATATGTTCGGCAGGATCAAGGACTGGCGGCGCATCCACACGCGCTACGATCGTTGCGCCCATACCTTCATGTCCGCCATCTGCATCGCCGCGACCGTTATATTCTGGATCAATCAATGAGTCCTGACCCTAGCGGTCCGGGTCGCTTGCCTGCCAGCGCAGATGCACCGGCGCATCCTCCGGCCGCCACGGCGAAACCCGCCCCATGATCGCGCTGAACAGGTCCGACGTCAGATAGCGCGACAGCCAGTTTTGAAGGTTGGGCAGCGGCTGCATCGCAAACCAGGCCGGGTCGACAGCGGCGAACTGCCGCACGAACGGGATAATCGCGGCATCGGCGAACCCGCAGGCCGGGCCGCATAGATAAATCGACCCTGCCAACCGCTGTTCGATGTCGAGCAGAAATACCAATCCGCTCGCGCGATGCGTTTCGGCCTGCGTGCCATGGCGGTCGGGATATTTGTAGCGATCCAGATCATGTTTGAACGCGCCATCATTGGCCGCCACGAGCGCGGGATCGTCACGGCTCAGCCAGTCCTCTGGATCATGCTGCGCCAAAGCCCATCGCATGATGTCGATGCTCTGGTCGATGACGGTGTCATTGGGCAGGACCAGCACAGGGACGGTGCCCTTGGGCGAAGCGGTCAACATCGCGTCGGGCTTGGCCGACAGCTTCACTTCGCGCAGTTCCACAGCCATGGCGCTCACGGCCAGCGCCAGCCGCGCCCGCATCGCATAGGGACAGCGGCGAAAGCTGTAGAGAATCGGTGCTGGCATGCTGCGGTCACTCATGTTGGAGCCAAGGATAGGCACGGCATCAAAACCCCTTCCAATGTAGGAATTCCTCTGATCTATCCTGATAGATGGAACAGTCCCCCAAGCCACACCAGACGCACGCCATGGCCAGGCAGATCCGGTGTCGCGCCACTGGCGCGTTGCCGTCGCATCACTGTGACCCAATAGTGACTTCAGCCTTACCTGGACAGTACGTCGTCGGGACTATTGACGCACCATTGGGCCTTTTCACCCGACGACATCGTGAACTTCGCCCTGTGACGCATCAGTGGCTAAACCGGCGGCGCTTCGGCGGCGGTGAACAGCGCGACCGCCTGTTCCAGCCGGGCGACGGCGCGGGTTTCCAGGTCCGGGGTGAAGCGGGGCAGGGGGATGGCGACGGCGAAGGCGCCGACCGCGACGCCATCGACCACCGCCGCCATGCCCAGACCGCAAATGCCCGGCGTATATTCCTCGCGCGTGCGCCCCACGCCCGACGCGCGGATCGCCGCCAACTCGGTGCGCAACGCCTGTTCGTCGGTCACGCTTTGCGGGGTGAACGGCTCCAGCGGCACCTGCGTGAAATAGGCATCGATCTCCTCGTCGCCCAGGCTCGCCAGCAACGCCTTGCCCGCGGCCAGGCTGTGCATCGGGATGCGCGTGCCCACGCTGATCGAATAGCGCAGCGACTGTTCCGCCGTCTCGGTGACGATCGCCACCAATTGCCACCCATCGCGCACGAAGAAGGAAGCGGTTTCGTTGGTCTGCGTCCGCAGCGACCGGACCAGCGGCCGCACCTTGTCCGCCAGCGACAGGGCGACGCGCGGCGACCCCAGCCGCGCCAGCGCCGGGCCGGGCAGGTAGCGCCGCCCCTCCCGCGCCAGATAATGCCGTTCCACCAATGTCGCGAGCAGATAGGACAGGCTGCTGACCGGAATGGCGAGGCCCGCCGCAATCTCCTGCGCCACCACACCAGCAGGACGCGCCACGACATATTCGATGATGTCGATGGTCCGCATCGCCGATTTGACGGTGGATGGCGTGGTGGCATTCATGATGGGCGCCCTCCGTTAAAAGGTCAGGCTACCGCGCCGTTCGGCAAAGCGCCATCCCGCCGGAGTGAGGACGAAGCGGTCGTGGAACGACCCGACCTTGGGCGCGCCATCGCCGGTGAACAGCAGCATCGCGCTTTCGCCGACGGCCTGCGTCGGGCTGATCACGTCGATCACGACGTTGGAACAGACATGCCGCGTCGTCCGTGCCGGGCGGGCGAGGAAGGCGGCGAGGATCGCTTCGCGCCCCTGCGTCCAATCGTCCGGCGCGGTCGGGCGCGCCATGCGGCCATCCTCGGCATAGAGGTCAGCCACGCCCTGCCAATCGGCCGCGTCGTTGAGATTGGCGTAGCGGGCGATCAGCCTGGCGCAATCCGCCTCGATCGCGCGGCGCTCCTCCTCGCTCACAGCCGCGCGTCCGCCAGGTCCGCACCAGCGCGGAGCGAACGCAGCTTCTTCCACGTCACCGCCGGGTCGATCTTGCCATATCCGGCAAAGGTGCCGAACCCGCAATCGGTGCTGGCGTTCACTCGATCCTTGCCGACGATCCCGGCAAAGCGTTCGATCCGCTGGGCGATCAGTTCGGGATGTTCGACATAGTTGGAGCAGGTATCGATCAGGCCGGGGGCGAGGATCTTATGATCGGGGATGGTCGCGTCGCGCCACACCGCCCATTCATGTTCGTGGCACGGATTGGCGGCTTCGAACAGGACGGTGGCCGGGCGCGCGGGCAGGATGATGTCGATCACCTTTTCCAGCGGAATATCATGATCATGCGGGCCTTCATAATTGCCCCAGCAGATGTGCATCCGCATCCGTTCGGGCGGAATATTGGCGGTGGCGGCGTTGAGCGCATCGACATTGGCGGACGCGATCTTGAGGAACTCCTCGTCGCTGGCGTCCTGATAGCCGGTGTGGCGCGACATCGCCAAATCGGGGCAATCGAGTTGCAGGTCGAAGCCCGCCGCCACGATCGTCTCATATTCTTCGCGCATCGCATCGACCAGATCGGCCAGATAGGCTTCGTGGCTGGGATAATGGCGGTTGACCTGGAAGGCGGTGATCAGGCCGGGCGAGGCCGCATTCATGAAGGCGCGCACGCCCTCGCCATGGGGCGCGAGCGCCGTTTTGAACCGGCGGATATCGTCATGCAGCGGCTCCAGCGTCACCAGCCGCACCGGGCCGATGCAGGAGGCGCGGGTAAATTCCTGGGAACCCATGATCCCAGCGAGCTTCTGCCGCAATTCGGGCAGCGGGGCGAGATCGGCGGCGGGCCTGCGGTCGATATGGCCGCCAAAGCCGGTCAGCCGCTCGATCATATAGGTGGAATAGCCGACCTTGCCCAATTCGCCGTCGCTGACGATGGTGACGCCGGCGTCGATCTGAGCGGTTACCGCGTCTGTAACGGCGGCCTGAACTTGCGTGTCGAAAGCTTGCGCGTCATAGGGTTCGCCCTTGTCGCGGGCCAGCAACAGCGGGGTCAGGGCGTCACCGCGCGGCAGGCTGCCGACATGGGTCGTGGCTATGGGCATGAAAATCCTCCTCCGATTGAAGGACATTCTGCCACAAATTCATGGATGTGGATATATCGCAAACATGAAAATACGCACCGGGGCGAACCCCGGTGCGTTTCAAGAAGATCAGGCTATTCAGCCCTCGGTCGGTGCCTTCGCCTTGGTCAGGTCATAAGCACCCAGACCTGGCTTGTAGCTCTTCTCGTCGATGAACTGGCGAATGCCTTCCTTGCGGCCTTCGCTCTTGTCATGGAAATTGGCCGCTTCCTGCATGCGGACCAGATAATCCTCAGCCTCGTCATAGGTCATGGTGCTGACGCGGCGCACCGCATCCTTGGCGAATTTGAGCGCGACCGGGTTCTTGGCGAGCAGCTTGTTGGCGACCTCGCGGGTGCGGTCCTTGAGCTGGTCGAGCGGCACGCTTTCATTAACCAGCCGCATGGCCGACGCCTGCTTGCCGTCGATCAGGTCGCCGGTCAGCGTCAACCACATCGCATCGCGCATCGGCAGCAGGTCGACCACCACCTTGGTCACGCCACCGCCGGGCAGGATGCCCCAGTTGATTTCGGACAGGCCGAACTGCGCTTCATCGGCGCAAATGGCGAGGTCGCAAGCGAACAGGGGTCCGAAGCCGCCGCCAAAGCACCAGCCATTGACCATGGCGATGGTGGGCTTCTGATACCAGCGCAGACGGCGGAACCAGCCATAGCTTTCCCGCTGGGACTTGCGCACGCCGCGCAGTCCGGCCGCTTCGGTCTCACGGAAATATTCCTTCAGGTCCATGCCCGCCGACCAGGCCGTGCCTTCGCCGCTCAGCACGAGCACGCCGACATCGTCACGGAATTCCAGCTCGTCCAGAACCTCCATCATGCGGCGGTTCAGCGTCGGGCTCATCGCGTTGCGCTTGGCGGGGCGATTGAAATTCACCCAGGCGATGCCGTCCTCGACCGCAAAGGAAACGACGTCTTCTTGGTTTTCCATGATCCTGCTCCCGATAGAATGTATGCTTGGGATACAGTAAGCTGGGGGAGGGTTGCAAGTGAATAATGCAGTGCCCCTTTCCGCACACGCCAAGGCGGATGATCTCTGGCGATCGAATATGCTAGGTCGCGCTGCATGAGTAAGACAGACGCACAGGCCAAGGGTGAAGAGACGGACGGCGCAGGCACGCGGCGGGGCCAGATATTGGCGATCGCCGCGCAACTCTTCGCGCGCAAGGGCTATCGCGGCACGTCGATGCGCGACATCGGCGAGGCGGCCGGTGTGCTGGGCGGCTCACTCTACCATCATATCAAGTCGAAGGACGCCCTGTTCGTCGAGCTGCATCACGCTGCGCTGGATGGGGCCGAGGCTCGGATCGCAACGGCCGTGGCGGCGCAGGATGATCCTTGGGCACAGCTGGAAGCCGCCTGCGCCGCGCTGCTGGAAGTCCAGCTTGATCCCGATTCGCTGACCATGCCGATGATGAATGATTTTCGCGAAGTGCCCGACGCCGTGCGCGTGGCGCTGGTCGAACGGCGCGACCGGTTCGAACAATTGTTCCGCGCTATCGTCGCCGCGCTGCCGCTACCGGCTAAGATCGACCGGTCGCTCTATCGCAATCTGCTGCTGTCGCAGCTCAACAGCGTCGCCGACTGGTATCGTCCGGGGCGGCTGAGCCCAAGCGACATCGCCGCGCAGATCGCCCGTCTCTACCGCCATGACTGACGCTGGACGTTATTTCGTGGCGCTCTTGAGATATGCGATGAGATTGGCGCGGTCCGCAGCCTGCGGCACACCGGCAAAGGCCATGCGATTGCCCGGAACGACAGCGCTGGGTTTGGCGAGGAAGGCATCCAATGTCTTGGCGTCCCACCGTATCTTCGCCTTTTGCATGGCGGGCGAGTAAGTGAAACCTGCGATGGTTCCTGACGTCCGCCCAAACAGGCCATTGAGCGCCGGACCCATTTTCTTGGGGCCAGGCTTCACGTCATGGCAGAGCGCGCAACGGGCAAATACTATCTTGCCCTTCACGGCATCGCCTGCCTGCGCGAGGGCCGCTACAGGCGTGATTGTCGCCAAGGCAAGCAAAGATCCGGCAAAAATACGCGCTATCGTCATTATCCGCTCTCTGTCCTTCTACCCGGATTCGCAGGCTGCATGCCCAGCGTTATCGAACATGCAGCCTGAACGGTAGTGGAACATTGACGCAGAGCGTAGGTGAATGAATAGGCCTAACGCGTGAGCGCGCCGTGCGTCCCGATCCAGCGGACGAAGGCATCGAACCAGCCGGTGCTGGTCGTGTCCTTCTGATACATGCCAAAGCCATGGCCACCCCGTTCGTAGAGGTGGAATTCGGCCGGGCGCTTGGCGGCACGCCAATCGTCGATCAGGGCGATGCCGCCATTGGCGAAGAAAGGATCGTCGGCGGCCAGGGCCACGAACAGCGGCGGCGCGTCGGCCGGGACTTTCATGGAGGATAGCGGGCCATAGATATTGCCGATGAAAGCAGGCTTGGCATCTTGGCCCGCCAGCGCCGTCGCCATGGTCAGCATGGCCCCGGCGGAAAAGCCGACCATGCCGATCCGATCGGCATCAACGCCCCATTCGGCCTTGCGCTGACGGATCAGCGCGAAGGCGGCGCGGGCATCGGCGATCTGGGGCGAGAGGTCGCCGAAATTCGGGTCGGGGGCCGGGCGGGGTGGTCGAGTGCCGGGAGAAAACATCTCCTGCATCGACTTTTCAAAGGCCGGCATGTCCGCTGGCGTCTGGCGCAGGCGATATTTCAGGACGAAAGCCGCGACGCCGCGATCGGCCAGCGCCTTGGCCACATCCCAGCCTTCATTGTTCATCGACAGGGTTCGAAACCCACCGCCCGGCGCCACGACGATGGCCGCGCCGGTTGCCTTGGCGGGATCGGGCAGGAAGGGGGTGAGGGTTGCGACCGTGACGTTGCGGGCAAACAGGCTGCCATATTGGCTGTGCCAGGACTCCTTGGCCGTCGCACCGGGGAGGGCGGGCGTTCCGAGTTCAATGGCGGTCGGCTGGGCGGGGATGGCGATCGGCACCATCTTGTCGTCCTGGGCCTGGGCCGCGATCGGCGCTGTGATGAGCCAAGTGGCTGCTCCGATCATTGTGGCGAAACCAACTATGCGTTTCATCTGCATCTCTCCTTTGCCTTTTATCTATTTAGCTGTCCCAAATGGCCGCCTGTCATTTTGGCAGGTCGACCCTCTCGCGGATGGTGTAGCCGACGGTCTGGACCGGACTGCCGGTGCCCGGCTGCCCGCCGCCGATGCTCAATTGATAGTCGCCGGGGATGAGCGCGCGCACGCCGTCTCGCGTCACGAAGCTCAGGTCACGGGGCGACAGGGTGAAGGCGACTTCCTTCCCTTCGCCCGGCTTGAGCGATACGCGGGCAAAGCCACGCAGGGCGGTGCGGGGTGCGCCATCGAAGCCGGGGGGCGTCACGTAAAGCTGGACGACATCATCGCCCGCCCGTGCGCCGCTATTGGTGACGACCGTCCGTACGGTCAGCCCGTCCTTGGCAATGGCGTCGGTCGCGCCCAGCGTGGGCGCTGCATAGCTGAACTGCGTGTAGCTGAGCCCATGGCCGAACGGATAGACGGGCGTGCCCTTGAAATAGCGATAGGTGCGTCCGTCCATGCTATAGTCGGTAAAGGGCGGAAGATCATCGACGCTCTTGTAGAAAGTGACGGGCAGGCGTCCGGCCGGATTGGTCTTTCCCGACAGGACATTGGCGACCGCCAACCCGCCCGACTGGCCGGGATACCAGGCCTCGACGATGGCCGAGGCATGATCCTTGGCCCAGGATAGATCGACCGCGCTGCCGTTCATGACAACCACGACCAGCGGTTTACCCAGCGCCTTGGCCTTTTCCAGAAAGGCGCGCTGATCGCGGGGTAGGTCGAGCGAGGTCTTGTCGCCGCCGATAAAGCCCTCGATCTTGACCGGCATTTCCTCGCCCTCGATATCGGACGTCAGGCCGACGACGGCGACGATCACATCGGCATCCTTCGCGCCGTCCGCCAGGTCGCGATCGACATTGTCGGAAATGCGTTTCCAGAAGATGGTAGGGCTGGGCGCGATGCTGCTCTCCCCCTGGAGACGGATGGCATAGCGCTGGCCCTTGGTCATGCGAACCTCGGTCAGGTCGAGCGGTTCGGCCCAGCGGGAATAGTCTTCGGCGCTGACCACGGCTTTGCCGTCGAGCGAGACGGTGCCTTTGACGCCGGTCAGTGCGACGCGATACAGCCCGGTTTCCGGCGCGACCAGATAGCCGGTCCAGACGACCTTATAGCGTTTCGACACCTGCTGGAATTCACTCGCGCGGGAAACGAGGGTGTTTTCCACGCGGGTCAGCACGGGCTTGGCTTCGAAGCCGTCATCCCCGCTGGCATTGAAATATTCGGCGCGCAGACCGGGCTTGGCATCCGGGGTCAACAGCGCGGTGCCGGGAACAGGATCGCCATCGGTAATGGAGGGGCCAAAGGGGATGAGGGTCAGCGCAGAGCCGGGCATCGCCTGCCGGATGCCGTCGGCTACCGAAATGGGCGGGGCGCTGCGGGGCGATGAATAATTGCCGCGCAAGACGCGCGTGGCGTCGGCCAGCGGGCCGGCCAGGGCAATCTTCGTTCCGGCCTTCAGCGGCAGGATGCCGTCATTCTTGAGCAGGACCAGGCTCTTTTCCGCCGAGGTCAGGGCGAGCGCCTGATGTTCCGCCGTTCCGATCATCTTGACCGGCATGGCATTGGGCTTGCGGCTCGACAGGCCGGGGAGGTCGCCATTGCGATAGCGCGCGGAGAATAGCCGGACGAGTGCGGTGTCAATGTCGCTCATGCCGATATAGCCGCGCGCGAGCGAGGCTTTGTAGCGATCGCCCAGACCTGTCTGGCCATTGAGCGTCGCATTATTGCATTCGCTATCGACACCCTGGCGCAGCGCGACCGCGACACCGGTTGCGGCGTCGGGCGCAAATTTATGGTTGTCGTAAATATCGACTACGGCGTCACAATCCGACACGACATAGCCGGTAAAGCCCCATGCATCGCGCAGATAATCCTGCAACAACATGGGACTGCCGCAGGCGGGTTGGCCGTCGACCCGGTTATAGGCGCACATGATCGACCCGGCCTTGCCCTCGACGATAGCGGCACGGAAGGCGGGCAGGTAGCTGTCTTCCAGGTCGCGCTTGGTTGCGAAGATATTATCGGTGTGGCGGCTCGGTTCCGGCCCGCTATGGACGGCGAAATGCTTTGGTGTGGCGACGATGTCGGGCAAGTCAGGATTGTCGCCCTGCATCCCCAGGATGAAGGCCACGCCGATTCGGGCCGTTAGGAAGGGGTCTTCGCCATAGGTTTCCTGGCCGCGGCCCCATCGGGGATCACGGAAGAGATTGATATTGGGCGACCAGGTATTGAGGCCCGTGCCGATCTTGCCGAGATGCCCAGTCTGGCGACCGAGGGTGTGAAGCGCCTGCACCTCCGTACTGATGGTGGCCGCGACCGTCTTGATCAGCGGCGCATCGAAGGTGGCGGCAAGGCCGATGGGTTCCGGGAAATTGGTGGTCGGAACCGCGCCCATCGCGCCATGCAGCGATTCGGTCCACCAGTTATAGGCCGGGATTTTGAGCCGGGGGATGGCCGGTGCCACGTTGAGGAGCTGTTCGACCTTTTCGTCCAGCGTCAATTGATCGACGATCGCCCGCGCCTTGGTATCCGCCTCTTTCCAACTGTCATTGGCCATAGCTACGCTATGCGCAGTAAAGCCGGCCAGGATCATCGCGCCCGCAGCACAGCGTAGCAAAGATGCCTTCATCCTCATGTCTCCCTGAATGCGTCGTTGAGACGTCGGTCTTGTCGAAAAGGGCTGCGTGGCCCTTGGGCATTGTCGTCGCTGCACAAGCAGCGGCCGGGGAAGCCAATGGCTTCCCCGGCCGTAGTAATCACTGGGCAGCGCTCTTCTTCGCTGCACCGCTTAGGAGCGGGTTGATCGTGCGGATGCTGCCATCGTCATTATGATGCAGTTCGGTAACCTTGACGTTGCGCAGACGGGTTTGCCCCGACAACTGTGTGTCGGCATAGAAAAGCCACCAGCGGCCATCCCATTCGGCGATTGAATGATGGGTGGTCCAGCCTTCCACCGGTTCAAGGATGCGGCCCTTATAGGTGAAGGGACCATAGGGCGAGTCGCCTACGGCATAGACCAGATAATGGGTGTCGCCGGTCGAATAGCTGAAATAATATTTGCCGTTAAATTTGTGCATCCACGATGCTTCGAAGAAACGGCGATCATGGTCGCCGCCCAGCAGAGGCTTGCCCTGTTCATCGACGATCTGCAACGGTCGGGGCGTTTCGGCGAATTCCAGCATGTCGCCGGTCATCTTGGCCACGCGGGGAAGTAGTGCCGGTTTGTCATCCTGCTCCAGGTCGGTCTTCGACCCGTTCGGATCATATTTGCCGTTGGCATAGCGCTGCAACTGGCCGCCCCAGATGCCGCCGAAATACATATAGCTTGCGCCATCATCATCGGTGAAGACGGCGGGATCGATCGAATAGCTACCCTTGATCGGCTGTGGTTGCGCCTTGAACGGCCCCATCGGATCCTTCGACGTTGCAACGCCGATGCGGAACACGCCTTCCTTGTCCTTGGCCGGGAAGTAGAGATAATAAATGCCATTCTTGCGCGCGGCGTCGGGTGCCCACATCTGGCGATCCGCCCACGGCACATCCTTGACGTCCAACGCCACTGGCCCGACCGTTACCGGCCCGCCGATCTTGTCCATCGACAGCACGCGATAGTCGCGCATCTCGAAATGGCTGCCAAGATCATCCTCGGCGGTTGGTCCGTCGATATCGTGGCTGGGGTAAACATAGATTTTGCCATCCCAGACATGGGCGGACGGGTCGGCGGTATAGATGTCCTTGACCAGCGGCTGGGACAGATATTTCGAAGCGTCTGCGGCATTGGCGGCTGGCTCCTGCGCATTGTCCGCGCTCTGCTGGCACCCGGCCGTCAAAAGGGCCATCGCCAAGGGCAGGGTTCCGAGCAATATCCGTCGCGTCCGGGGCATCAGTCTCTCCTTCATATTTCGATGATTAATAGCGCTATCATAAGCGCATGGCAATCAGCCTATTGGATATTGTGCCCATCTATAATCGCTGCGATATAAGGCGTGAGAATTGCGGCCCGGATGATGGTAGCGCAATCAAGGGAGAGAGACATGAAGCGTTTACGAGCCTCCTGCGTCGGGATTGCGCTGCTGCTGAGCAGCACGGCGGCAATAGCACAGACGCCGAGCGAACCCGCCCTGCAGTTAAACGAAAAGGGCTATTTCGAAGGCCCTGCGGTCAATGTTCTGGCCTTTTCCAACTGGTATGACGGCCTGTTTGCGGATGCAAAGATCAGCGGTATCGAAATCATCCAGCAGGGTATGCGCAGCGCGACCAATGGCGACGTGCGCTTGTCGGCGACACCCGGACAATGGGATGCGATCGGTGCGCTGGTGGGTCGCAAGGTGGATGCCAAGGCCGGGGTCGTGGAAACGACGCTGCGTTATGTCGCCCATGACTGGCAATATGTCATTCGCGCCGAGCGGCGCGGGGGTACGGTCGAACTGAGCATCATTCTCGACAAGCCCGTGCCGCAGGCCTTGGCGGGCAAGGCCGGGTTCAACCTGGAATTACTGCCGTCGGCCTATTTCCACCATGCCTATATGGCGGACGAGCGAACCGGCACCTTCCCGATCTATCCGGCAAGCGCCATGGAGATGAGAGCGGAGCGCAATGCGGCCAGCGGGCGGAGCGAAGGGCCGGGTGCCGAACCCCTGCCGATGGCCAGCGGTCGCCGCTTCGTCCTGGCACCGGAAGACCCCGCGCGCCGGATCAGCGTGAGCAGCGATCAGCCGATCGCGCTCTATGATGGGCGCAATCAGGCGCAAAATGGCTGGTTCGTGTTGCGATCGATTCTGCCTGCAAACAAGACCGGTACGGTGCTGCAGTGGACGGTGAAGCCGCAGGCCGACCCCGATTGGCTGCGGACGCCCGTTATCGCACATTCGCAGCTCGGCTATGCGCCCGATGGTCCCAAGATCGCCACGGTCGAACTGGACCGTAATGACAAGCGGCGGCCACCGCTCAAATTGCTGCGCCTGGACGCCAACGGCGCGGCGGTGCCGGTGGCGACCGGGCCGGTGAAACCCTGGGGCGACTATCTGCGCTATCATTATCTGCAACTCGATTTCAGCGCCGTTAAGCAACCGGGGCTCTACATGCTTGAATATGGCGATGTCCGCACCGCGCCATTTCGCATCGCGCAGGATGTCTATGCCGATGCCTGGCACCCGACCAACGATGTCTATTTCCCCGTTGCGATGGACCATATGTCGGTCAACGAAGCCTATCGCAGCTGGCACGGCGATTCCCATCGCGACGATGCGCGTCAGGCACCGCTGAACCATGAGCATATCGATCTGTACCGGCAGGGACCGACGACCGATACGCGCTTCAAGCCGGGCGAGCATATTCCGGGCCTTAATGTCGGCGGCTGGTATGATGCCGGCGATTTCGATATCCGCACCCAGTCCCAATATCAGGTGGTGCGCTCGCTTGCCGATGCGGCGGAGCGCTATCGGCTGGATCGGGATACGGTAAGCGTCGATCAGGCGCGGCGGCATGTCGAAATGCATGTTCCCGACGGAAAGCCCGATATGGTGCAACAGGTGGCGCATGGCACCCTGCAATTGCTCGCCCAATTTGACGCTGTCGGCCATGCCATTCATGGCATCGTGGAGCCCGATGTCGCCCAATATACGCATTTGGGCGATGCGGTGAACAAGACGGATGGGCTGCGCTATGACCCGGCGTTGAAGCCGGGCGAGGTTCGCAATGGGCGGAGTGGAACGCCGGACGATCGCTGGGCCTTCACCAGTAAATCATCGGCGCTCAACTATGGATCGATCGCCGGGCTGGCGGCCGCTGTGCGGGTGTTGCGCGGGCAGGATGATGCGCTAGCGCAGCGCGCGTTGGAAACTGCCGAGCGGGTCTGGCAGCAGGAACAGGGGCAGGCGCCCGATTTGTTCAGCCATGGCAACACCACGGGCGGGCCGCTTGATGCGGAGATGTTCGCGGCGGCGGTGGAACTGCTGCGCACAACCCGCAAGCCAGTCTATGCCGCCAAGGTGCAGGCGCTCTGGCCCGCCATCGAAAAGGGTTTTGGCTTCAACGCGCAGACGGCTGTCGCGGCGATTCCTTACATGCCCGCTTCCTATCGCACCGGGATGATCCCGGCGGTGCGCCGTTGGCAGGCGCAGAGCGTGGAGATGGCACGCGCCAACCCCTTCGCCGTCCCGATTACCACTGGCGGATGGGCGGGGTCAGGGACCGTCCTTGGCTATGCGCTGACGGCCGAGGCTTTGCATCGGGCCTTCCCTGATATTGTCGGGCCGGACGCGCTATTTCATGGCATGGCGTTCCTGACCGGCCACCATCCCGCGTCGGACATATCCTTCGTGTCGGGTGTCGGCACGATGTCGAAGGAAGTCGCCTATGGCAATAACCGGGCGGACTTTTCCTTCATCGCAGGCGGCGTCGTGCCGGGCATATTGGTGATCAAGCCGGACTTCCCCGAAAATCACGAGGATTGGCCCTATTTCTGGGGCCAGAATGAATATGTCATTCCTGAAGGCGCAGCGTGGATCGAACTGGCCAATGCGGCCAACCATCTGAGCAAGGGGACGCAGTAAGCGGTAACGGTTGCCGCCGGTCAGACCGGCGGCAGTCCGTGCGCGACGATCTTGTTGATCAGATCCCGGTGGCGGGGTAGCCCGGCGCATAATTTGTCGGTCAGCGCGGCGTTTTCACGGCGGGCGCGATCGGCCAGGCGATGATCCCGGCTGAGCGAGGCGGGATCGACTTCGGTATGATAGCCCATGCCGTACAGGACATATTGATAGCTGGCGGCCGGGAAGACCTCCTCCACGCGGTCGAACTCGTCATGGAACCAGGGGGACTGGTAGCGCCAGAGCAGCAGCAATTCCTTCAAGCGATCCGGTATGGTTTCATCGCGCACATTGTCGCGCCAGAAATCGCTGTCGGTGCGCTTTGTCAGCACATAATGGAGCTTGAGGAAGTCGATGATGCGGCCCCAGCGATAGTGGGTCGTCGCGTTGAAGCGCGAGGAGATGATGTCCATCACCTCGCGACAGGCGGGCATTTGTTCGGCAATGATCTTGGCCGACAATTCGATCAGCACGATCGCGGAGGCTTCGAGCGGTTCGAGGAAACCGGCGGCCAGGCCCACGGCCACGCAATTGCCTTTCCAGAAGGTTTCGCGATGGCCCGAACGGATCTTGATCTTGCGGGCATTCAGCCCATCGGCCGCCGGGCCGATATAGGCGCGCAGTTCGCGTTCGGCCTCTTCGTCGGAAATATGGCTGCTGGAAAAGACATGGCCGACGCCGCGGCGCGTCTGGATGCCGATGTCCCAGATCCAGCCTGATGTCTGCGCCGTCGAGATGGTGTGGGATGCCATAGGGCTATCCGGCCGCTCATAGGGCACTTGCATCGCCAATGCCGTATCGCAGAACAGGACGTCGTTGCAGTCCTTGAACGGCACCTTCATCGCGCCTTCGATCAGCAGCGCCTTGAAGCCGGTGCAATCGACGAACAGGTCGCCTTCGATCTCGCCTGCCTGAGCGGTCTGTATGGCGCGGATGTCGCCATTCTCGTGCATCAGCACCTGTTGGACATCCGCCAGTACATGGTGCACGCCCAGCGTTTCGCAGCAATGGCGTTGGATGAAAGGCGCGAATTTACCCGCGTCCAGATGATAGGCATAGTTGGCGAGGGCGTCATATTCGGCCGTCGCAATTGTTTTGGGGGCCAGGCCGTCGTCGCAGATGCGGCCCTGCGCGCTGACGCTGTCGCAAAAACTTTCGCCCTGATTGCTTGCCAGCCAATGCGGGGCAAGGTTCACCTGCCCGAAATTCTGCGGGAGCATGAGCGGATGATAATAGCCATCATCGACCGCGCCGGTGGTCCAGCCATCAAAGCGTGCGCCTTGTTTGAAAGCGGCGTCGCATTCGCGGAAGAAATCGGATTCCGACACGCCCATGCGCGATAGGGTGGTGCGGAGCGTCGGCCATGTTCCCTCTCCCACGCCGATGATCGGGGTGTTGGGGGATTCGACCAGAGTGACGCTGAAACCCTGGCCAATGCGGGTGCGATGGCGGGCCGCGATGATGCCAGCGGTCAACCAGCCGGCTGTCCCGCCGCCGACGATCACGATGTTGCGGACAGGATGAACCATAAGAGAGAAGTCACCATTAAAAAGGAGGGGATGTCAATCGACATCCCCTCCAGGGCGAGAACCGTTAGAAGCGGTAGCGTGCGCCCGCCGTGAAACGGCGGCCATACGCGTACACATCAAGCAACTGGTTGGAGAAGCGGCCATGGGTGCTGACCGTTTCGTTGGTGATGTTGAGCGCTTCGCCGAACAGGCTGAACCGTTCGGTCAGCTGGTAGCTGGTGCTCAAATCGATCTGCAGGCTGGAATTGACGAAGGTCGGTTCCGCGCCAAAGGCCGAGTTGTTCTGGGCCTGACCAAAGACCTGCAGATATTTGTCGCGCCAGTTGACGGCGGTACGGAACTGGAAGCCTTCCTTGTCATAGAAGGCGACAAGGTTGGCCGAGTTGGCAAGCCCGGTCACGGCAAAGCCGCTCTGCGACAAATTGGTTTCGTCATAGGGCTTGTTGGTTTCGACGAAGGTGGCGTTGGCGTTGAAGCCGAAGCCGCTGTCGCCGAAAACATGCTGCCATGCCAGTTCGACGCCTTTGATTGTGGCCGACGGTCCATTGACCCGCTGCGACACGGTAAAGACCGCAGGCGCACCAGTGGTCGGATCAACGACGCCGTTGATCGTCTGCCGCTGGGTACCTGCAACCACGAAGTTCGTCACATCCTTGAGGAAGAAATTGACGGAGGCGTAGGAATTGCGCTGGTAATACCATTCCATCGCGAGGTCGAAGTTATCGGCCAGATAGGGCTTCAGGTTGGGGTTGCCGCCCGTTGCCGTCAGGGCGCCGACGCGCTGGCCGACGCCGACGTTAAGAACCGGCGTAAGCGTGTTGAGTGCTGGGCGTGTCAGCGTGCGCGAAGCGTCGAAACGCAGGTGCAGGCTGTCGGTCAGTTCCAGCTTCATGTCGAGGCTCGGCAGGAAGTAGGAATAACTGCTCTTCGTGGAGATAGGCTGAGATTCACCGAAGCCTACCGTGAGCAACGTTGGATCAGCTGTGCTGCCTGTGATCGAGGTTGGCAATCGCCCAATGCCAGCCGATACGAGCTTCGTGATTTCTTCTCGCGCGCCTGCATTGAAGTAGAAGGGCATACCCGCGACATCGGCTTCGAAATTTACCCGAACATAGGCCGACCAGGTCTTCTCGCGCACATTCTGAACGCTGCCTGGGTCTAACAACAGATCAAACATACCGCGATAATTGAGCAGGCCGTTGTTAGGGTCGGTCGGGGGAGGATAGTTAAAGCCCGGCACATTCTGCGCATATGGATTGCCGAGGCCTTCCAGAATACGCTGATATTCCTTAGCGTCATATTTCAGCAAGCCGGGTGGCAGGACGCCGGAGAATCCAGGGATGAAGTTATTGGTACCGATCACGCCCTGGATCAGGCTGGCGGGCATCAGGACACCACTGCCTTGGCCCGACGGACCGCCGTAGCCAGCATAAGCCTGCCAGAAGTTATTGGTGAAGGTGCTGCTATTCTGGAGCGTGAATTCATCCTCCATGTAGCGGCCACCGAACTTGATGGTCAGATTATCCTGTTCCCAGGTTGCGCCGAGGCGGAATTGCTTGATCTCGTCGCTGTTGACCTGCTGCTGCCGCACGGTGACGTGCGAGCCGATAATGGTCTGGTCCAGCCAACGCGAGGCATCGCCATTGGGACCATAGGCCGTCAGTTCCGGGAAAGCCTTGCTGCTGTTACCGGACACGCGAATGCCGTTTGCGGTGCCCAGCGCGCCACCATATCCGATATCGCCATTTTCGCTGCTGATTTCACCATCCGGGTTCTGACGGCTCTTCGAATAACTGGCATCCGCCTCGATCTTGAGGTTGGACGTGGCGTCCCACACCATGTTCAAACCGATTTGGTTGGTTTCCAACACGCGAGTATCCGTGCCAGCGGTGAAATCGGTTGGCGATCCCTGCTGCACGAAATCGATCGTGGTGCCGTTTTCGTCCTGCTGCACATTACGCATTGAGTCCTGGTTGAACCAGACGCCGAAACCGGAAATGTCAGTGACAATCTTCTGTCGCGAATAATTGTCGTCCAGCGTCAGGACGATGTCGTCGGACGGTGCCCATTGCAGGGCGATGCGGCCGTCGATACGCTCATCCTTGGTATACCGCTGATCGGCGCCATATTGCTGGCCGTACCAGCCGACAACTGTCTTACTGGCAGGAGTAGGATTGCAAACCGTCGCAGTGCTACCTGCCAACTGACAAGGATCGTACAGGCCGCCCTGCCAACCGGATACATAGACGCGGTTCACCTGCGTATCGCGACGGGTGTAGATGCCGTCGATCAGGATGCCGAGCGTGTCATCGGCAAAGGTCTTGCTGAACAGGGCGCCGACGGTAGGCACCACCTTGCCTGCATCGTCCTGGATCGAGCCAGCGGCGCTGAACGCGACGCGCGTGCCGGGGCTATCGAACGGCTTGGGGTAGGAGATGTTGACGGTCGCACCGATCGAGCTGCTCGACAGCGATACATCGGGCGTCTTCAGCACGGCGAGCTGGCCGACGAAATCGGCGCCGACCGAGGAGAAGTCGACCGAACGGCCACCGGTCGCGGTGGAGATGCGGCGACCATCGATCAGCGTTTCGTTGAAGTCGCCGCCAAAGCCGCGCACGGTGATGCCATCGGGCTCGCCGCGCGAACCGGACCGGTTGATCGATACGCCCGGAAGGCGCTGCAGCGATGCGGCGACGTTGGAATCCGGGAACTTGCCGATATCTTCTGCTGAAATGACGTCGACGACGCCTGCCGAATTGCGCTTGATGTCTAGGTTACGCTGCAGCGATCCACGGATGCCGGTGACGACAATGTCCGCTTCGCTGGCAGGGTTCGTGATGGTGGCCTGTTCGGCCACTTGAGCAACGGCCGGAAAGGCGATTGCCAGGGCCAGGCCGCTGGCTGTCGCCGCCAGGCTCTTGCGGCTGCGCTTCGCCAAACGAGCGCGATCGAAATCTATCTTCATGATCCTCCCCTTACTCCCACTTCTTCTCGCCCGAACGTCGCGACACTATTGTCACGCACGATCACAGTTTCAGACTTTGGGGGGAGGGGCCGTCGCACGAACGGATTTGATCCTCACCCAAGCCTTTTCTTTTCTAGGCGTAAATGGTAGCGCTATCGAAACGGGCAATCAAGCGAAATTGTATGTGTAAATATCGCCCCGTGTGATTAGGCTGTCGGAGACGAAAAATGCGTCCAGACAGGGCGGCGGCAGCGTGAAAATGTGCCGCAGGAGGAGAGGGTATGGAATCGCTTCAGTTGCTCAATAATGTGGCGCATGCCGGTTTGCGGATGCGGGCACCGGACCATGGGTCTGGTCCGTTCGTGCGAATCGTCGTTGGTGAAATCCTGGCCGCTGCCGCTGCCTGCCCGATTCTTTTTTCCAAACATGCCGAGACGGGCCGATTCTATCTGGGGGCGCTGACCGGGTTGAAGCCGGGCGAACATCTGGTGGATTCGCCCGATGATCGTCCCGCCTTTCGGGCGCTGGAGGCGGATCGCGAAGGCTTCTTCACGGCCGAGGAGAATATCGCCTTCGACCCGGACCATCCCCGCTTTGCCTCCGGCGATGGCGACCCGTTGTTCGATGCGGAAGGGAAGCCCACCCTTCCATTGCGCGTCGTCCAACAGGCGCTAAGCCGCCTGGTTGCGGGGACGGAGGCGACCGAAGCCCTCATCACCGCCTTGCTTGCGCACCGGCTGATCGAGCCGATCGACATCGTGCTCAGCTTCGATGATGGGGAGACGGTGCGGCTGGATGGGCTCTATACGGTGAGCCTCGATAATCTCGATGATCTGGACGATGCGGCCGTCATGAGGCTGTTTCGATCCGGTCATCTGCGCCTTGCCTACGCCATCGCCGGATCGTTGCAGCATATCAGCCTGATGGCGCGTCGGCGGAACGACAGGCTTGGACGGTTCGGCTGACCGATGGCCAGTGCCGCTGTCCCAATCACGGAACGAACCGCCGCGGAGATCGGGGGCGTCGAAGGTTTGCGACATTTGGCGCAGGCGTGTCGCCCCATTGTGATTCGGGGAGTCTGTAGCGACTGGCCTGCGATGCAGATGGGCACGCAAAGCGATGACGCCGTGCTTGCCTATCTGGCGCGATTCGACAGCGGATCGACAGCGGAATATTTCGCTGGCCCGCCAAATTTATGTGGGCGCTATCATTATGGCGATGGGCCTGGCGGCTTCAACTTTGCCAGGGAAACCATCGCCGTTCGGCAAGCGATCGCGCGGATCGCCGCCAATGCGCAGGATGCGGGCGAGACCGGCTATCTGGGTTCGCTGCCGACCGATCATCATTTCCCCGGCTTTGCCGAGGCGAATCCATGCGCGTTGTTGCCGCCGAACGTCCGCCCCCGGATATGGCTGGGCAATGCCTCGACCGTTGCCTGCCATTATGACACCTATGATAATCTGGCCTGCGCAGTAGCCGGGCGACGACGCTTCACCCTCTATCCGCCCGATGCGATCGGCGATCTCTATGTCGGGCCGATCGACCATACATTGTCGGGCCAGCCGATATCGCTGGCGGCTGGAACTGCAGGCGACAATCCGAAATATCCCCGTTTTGGGGCCGCGCGGGCGAGGGCCGTGGTAGTGGACCTGGCCCCCGGAGACGCGCTCTACCTCCCCAAATTATGGTGGCACCAGGTCGAGGCGCTCGATCCCGTCAACATCCTCGTCAATTATTGGTGGGATGGTTTTAGTGCGGGGCCGGATGCGCCGTACACTGCCATGCTGCTCGCCATGATCGCCATTGCCGAACGGCCAGCGGCCGAGCGGGACGCCTGGCGCGCCTATTTCGACCATTATGTCTTTCGCCCCGACGGCCATCCTTTGGCCCATATGCCGGACGCGCAGCATGGGGTGTTGGGGCCGCTCGGCCAAGGGAATTATGGGCGGATCCGTGCCCTGGTGATGCGCCTGTTGCGCGGACAATGACGACGAAAATGGAGGGGTTGGCATGACGTTCAAGACAGGAATGATGGTCGTTGCGGCGCTGGCGATGGCCGGGGCATCGACGCCTGCCTTGGCGCAGGTTGCGACGGGTGCGCCGCCAGTTGTCGCCGGGGCAAAGCCGGTGACGATCGAGCGGATCAAGGTGCATGCCCCGACAATCGAGGGCAATTTGGAAGGCGAAGCGGCCGACCGCGATGTGCTGGTGATCCTGCCGCCCAGCTATGGTCGCGAACCATCACGGCGTTATCCGGTCGTGTATGCGCTGCACGGCTATTCGATCGGCGCGGAGCAATGGGCGAAGGAAATCCACATTCCCCGGACCGTGGAAGGCGCCTTTGCCAAAGGGGCGCAGGAGATGATCCTGGTGCTGCCCGATTCCAAGACGGTCCATAATGGGTCGATGTATTCCAGTTCGGTGACGACCGGCGATTTCGAGAGTTTCGTGGCGCGCGATCTGGTCCGTTATATCGACGGCCATTATCGGACGATCGCGCAGCGCGAAAGCCGGGGGCTGGCCGGGCATAGCATGGGCGGCTACGGGACCAGCCGCATCGGCATGAAACATGCCGATATGTTCGGTGCGCTTTATATGATGAGCCCCTGCTGCCTGTCGCCGCGCGATCCGGCACAGATCGATCCGGCCGTGTTCAAACAGCTCGAATCGGTCAAGTCGCCCGCCGATTCGGCTGGGCTATCCTTCATGCTGCGTGCGCAATTGGCGACGGCTGCCGCCTGGTCGCCCAACCCGCAAAAGCCGCCCCTCTATCTGGACATGCCGGTCAAGGACGGGGTGGTGCAACCCGATGTCGTGGCCAAATGGGCAGCGAATGCGCCGCTGGCGTTCGTCGATCAATATATCGGCAATCTCCGCCGCTATCGCGCGATCGCCATCGATGTCGGCGACAAGGATGGATTGAAGGCCGATGCGCAGACGCTGCATGACGTGCTTGATCGCTATGGCATTCCCAACAGTTTCGAAATCTATGAGGGCGATCATACCAACCGGGTGGCTTGGCGTTTTCAGGATAAGCTGCTGCCCTTCTTCAGCGCGCATCTCGCCTTTCAGCGCGCGCGATAAGGGGGCGGGTCAGACCTCCAGGTTGTCAAACGAATGAAAATGACGGCACCAAAAGGTAGCGTTAACATTAATGGCCTGATCGGCGCTTCTAAGCGGCGCTGTTCGGACATTCTGCAAGCGCGGAACGGCATAATTTGCATAGCGGGAGGATCACATATGAAGCGCTCAAATCGGTATATCACGGCCGTAGCTATGGGATTCCTCCCGGTGACGGCTATGCCTGCGGCTGCAGCACCTGCGTTCGACGCGCTATCTGGTGACCATTCGGTTATCCAGCGCGATCGTCCGGCCCTGATCCGTGGGAGGGCTGATCCGGGCGAGATGATCACGATAACATTGGGCGCGGCGACCCAGGTCGTGACGGCGGATGCGCAGGGGCGGTTCCAAGCGGGGTTTGCCGCGCTTACCAAGGCTGGACCGATCGCATTGTCGGCGCGCAGCGACAAGGGGCAGGTGACGGCGCGGGACGTGGTCGTGGGCGACGTCTTCCTATGTTCAGGCCAATCGAACATGGAATTGGAAGTGCGCAATGCGCAGGATGCCATGGGGCAGATCCGCAACTCGACCGACGGTCAACTTCGCCTGATGACGGTTCCGCGCGATGCGGCCGACCAGCCGCGGTGGGACTTGAGCAGTGCAGCGTCGTGGAAGACGGCCAGCCCGGAAAGCGTGCCCGATTTTTCCGCTGCCTGCTATTATATGGCGCGAGACCTGCGCAAGACGGCGGGCGTTCCGATCGGCGCCATCTCCAGCAGTTGGGGCGGATCGCAGATCAGCCCCTGGATGGGGGAAGTGGCCCAGGCCGCGATCGGTCGCGCCGATCGCTCCGCCATGGTGAAGTTGCACGCCAGCGATCCCATCGGAGCCGAACGGGCGGCGAGCGCCGAATGGGAAGGTTGGTGGCGCGCAGCCACCGGCGATGCTGTCGGCCAAGAGCCTTGGCAGCCCGGCAGTACCCTTGGCTGGGCAGATGTGCCGAAATTGGGGCCATGGGAAGAATGGGGCGTCAGTGCTCTCTCCGAATTCAACGGCATGGTCTGGTTCCGGCGGGAAATCATTTTGACGGCTGCGCAGGCAGCCGAGGCGGCGACCCTGTCCTTGGGCACCATGGATGATGTCGGCCGGGTCTGGATCAATGGCAGTCCCGTGGGGATGAGCGCCAAGGCATGGCAGCCCACCAGCCTGACCGTGCCACCGGGTCTGTTGAAGGCGGGTCGCAATGTCCTGATCATCAATGTGATGGATAATTATGCCAATGGTGGGCTGCTGGGACCGGCGAGCGACATGGCCTTGCGGTTTGCCGATGGGGGCGATGTGCCGTTGGGCGACAAGTGGCGCTATGCCGTGGCAGCCAAATCGCCCCCCGGCGCGCCGCGTGTGCCATGGGCTGATGTGACCGGCGCGGGCACGCTCTTTAATGGCATGATCGCGCCGCTGGGTGCGATCGGCTTGAAGGGTGTTGCCTGGTATCAGGGCGAGTCCGATGTCGATCTGCCTGGCTATGCCGATCGGCTGGCGGCAATGATGGCCGAATGGCGCGACCAATTTCGCGCGCCCGACCTGCCCTTCGTCATCGTGCAGCTCGCCGCCTATGGCAAGCCGACGACGAAACCGTCGGAGAGCGGCTGGGCACGGATGCGCGATACGCAATATCGGGCCGTGGCAGCGGACCCCCATGCGGCGTTGGCCACGGCGATCGATCTGGGCGATCCGTTCGATATTCATCCCGGAGAGAAGCAGGAATTGGGTCGCCGCCTCGCGCGGTCGATGCGGGCGGTTGCCTATGGCGAACGGCATTCCGCTAGCGGTCCGCAGGCGGCAAAGGCCATTGCTACGCCGGACGGCGGGGCCATGATCGAATTTTTAGGGCTAACGGGCGCCCTTCAGACGCGTAGCGCCGCGCAGGCGATCGGCTTTGAGCTGTGCGGGCAAGCGGCGGATAGCTGTCGCTATGTCGGCGGCGAGGTGGAAGGATTGCGCATCCATCTTGCAGGTGATGGTCAGCCAGCCGTGCGGGTGCGATATGGCTGGGCGGATTCGCCGGTCATCAACCTCTATGACGAGGCCCCTCTACCGGTCGGTTCGTTCGAGCTGCCGATAGGTACAGGTCGTTAGGGAATGAGGCTATGTTGGGCGGGCGGATTACTACACCGCCCACCCATCATGGCGATCAGCGTAGCAGGGCCGCGTCACCCCAACTGACGGGCAGCATTTCGCCCGGAACCCCGTCATCGGCTTGCGCGACCATCTCGATGAGGGCGACGCCTTTTACATCGACGGCAATCGGCGTTGGCGTTTCGCCGCGGCGAACTACCGGCGTGCGCGTCAGCAGCTTGCCGTCGCCATAGACAGCGAAGCGGACGCCATGGCGCGAGTCCGCTGCACTGTCATCCACCCCAACCATGGCAGTCAGGCGGCCATAGCCCTTGTTCCGAATTTCTAGTCGTGAATTCGCAAGCACGCCGATGCCAGACGCATAGGCTTTGCCCGCCATGGTGAGCGGCTGGTTATAGGGTGTCGCATCGGGCTGTGCGCCGCCCCAGCCTGCATAGATGGGGCGTTCGCCCAGCCCGCGCGTGCTGCGCCAGCCGGGAATGGAGCGGAAGATCGTGGGATCAGGCGCAGGGGCGGTAACCCCGTCGACGGCCGGGTTGATATTGCCAGGTTGCTCCGACAGATAAAGGCCATCTGCCAAGGCCCGATCGCCTTTTGCGATGAAGACAAGCGTCTGTCGTGGCGCAACCTTCAAGGCTTGCTCTCCGGTGAAGCGGCTCTGTTCGCCCGTCCAAAGGTCGGTCAAAGCCACGGCCTTGTCGTCGCGGAATTTGAGATGACCGGCCGTCAGCATGGCATCGACCGGCGCGAGGCCCCGGTTGAACAGCGCGACCGCCTTGTCGCCATTGGCCAATGTCTTGACCAATATCTGCAGTGAATCGCTGTCGAAGGCGACAATGGCCTGATGACCAGCGGGATCCTGATTGATGGCGATCAGGTTAGCATTGCCGAAAATATCCATCAAGGATTGCGGCGTCTTGCGCAGGTCCGCGCCGATCAGCAGCGGCGCGTTCATCATCGCCCAGAGCGCAAAATGCGATCGCGCTTCGGTCAGATGCTCGGCGTCGAAATCGCCCTGACCGATGAACAGCATGTCGGGATCATTCCACGACCCCGGATGGGCATAGAGCGCCCGGCGTACCGCGCTGTCATAGTTCGTCAGCATCCGCGCCCAATGGGGCGTGATATCGTCGCTGGTGCGGGAGCTATTGCCATAATCCTTGCCCCAGGCGCGCACATTGGCGCTACCCCACACGCAGAGCGAGAGCAGATAGTCATTGTCCGGGTTATGACGGGTAAGCGACTGGTTGATCTGGCTGAACAGTCCCTGCACCGCGGGAACATCCGAGCGGGTGACCGACGCCTGGTCGATCAGGGGCGCGAACATGCGATATTTACCGGATTTCACCGGTGCGCTGCCATCGCCAAAGGCGCGGATGCCGCATCCGTCCACTTTGATGAGATCGAAACCCCAATCGGCGAAGAAGAGCCGAATATCCTGATCGATATGGCCATAGAGTCCGACCTCGCGTTCAGCGATCGATCCTTCGGGCAATTGGGCTTCGCCAGTCGAATAGGCCTGCGAACAGCTGTTGCGGCCAAGGTCCGAATAGATGCCCGCCTTGAACCCCATGGCATGGAGCTTGTCGGTCAGGGGACGGAAAGACGGGTCGCCCTTGCCCGCGCGCAGGGACGATGGGAATTTCTCCGAACGGATCAGCAATTTGCCGTCATTCGTCCGGCGCTTGAGCCACCAACCGTCGTCGATATTGATATATTGATAGCCCTTCTTGGCGAGGCCGCTGTCGATGATCCGCTGCGCCGATCCGAGCAGCTTTTCCTCATCGATCTCGGTGAAAAAGGCGTTCCAGCTGTTCCACCCCATGGGCGGCAGGGCGGCACTGCCGCCTTGATAGGCACTCCACCGGCCCGTTGGCGCGAGCGGATCGGCCGTCTGGGCTGACAGGCTGGTGCTGCTGGCCAAGGCGACAAGGCCAAGCAGCAAGCCCCGGACGTAAACCTTCGTCATCAGGCAAAATCTCCATCTTCAAGCATGAGGGCGCGTCCGGCCTTGAGCGATACCGTCGCACGACGACCACCGACCCTTATGGTCCTTTGGCCGTCCATGTCGGGGTGCAGCGTGACGCGCGTGAGCCGCCCATCGCGCCAGGCGAGATCGACGCCGCACCGTCCGCGCGCGCGCAGTCCGGTGACACGTCCTTCCGGCCATGCGCTTGGCAAAGCGGGCAGCAGGTCGATGACGTCGTCACGGCTATGGAGCAGCATTTCGACGATCCCGGCCGTTCCGCCGAAATTACCGTCGATCTGAAAGGGCGGGTGGGCGTCGAACATATTGGGATAGCTGTGATCGGGGCCGAGCAGGTAGCCCAATATGCGATGGGCATGATCGCCATCGCGCAACCGCGCCCATAGGGTGATACGCCATGCCGTTGCCCAGCCGGTCGCCCGATCGCCCCGAATTTCCAGCGTCCGGCGCGCCGCGGCGGCCAATTCTGGTGTATCCTCAACGCTGATCTGGTGCGAGGGATAAAGCCCATAGAGATGAGAGACATGGCGATGATCCTGTTCGGGCGCATCGACGTCCCAATCCTCCCGCCATTCCTGCAACTGTCCTTGTCGGCCAACCTGATAAGGCGCAAGGCGCGATCGGGCCGCCTCCAGTTCCTCCACGAAGCTAGCATCCACATTCAGAATTTGCGCGGCCGCGATCGTCTGACTGAACAGGTCGCGCAGGATCGCCATGTCCATGGTCGGCCCGGCGCAGAGGGTGCCGCCATGACCATGCGGATTTTCCGGGCTCATCGACGGGTTGGTGACGAGGTAGCCGGTCTTTGGTTCTGGCTGCAACGTATCGAGGAAGAAGCGGGCGGCTCCGGCCATCAGCGGATAGATGGAGGTCAGGAATGCGCGATCCCGGCCATAATCATAATGATCCCACAAATGGGTGCAGAGCCATGCGCCGCCGGTCGGCCATAGCCCGAACTGCGCACCGTCGATGGGGGCGCTGGCACGCCACAGGTCGGTATTATGATGCGCGACCCAGCCGCGGGCGCCATACATGGTCGCTGCCGTGCGCGCGCCGGTGACGGCGAGGTCGCGGACCATATCGACCAGCGGTGTGACGCACTCACCCAGATGCGTGGTCTCGGCGGGCCAATAATTCATCTCGGTATTGACGTTGATCGTATATTTCGACCCCCAGGGCGGGTTGAGGCTGTCGTTCCACAGACCTTGCAGATTGGCAGGCTGGCCGCCCGGCCGTGAGGAAGAGATCAGCAGGTAGCGACCATATTGGAAATAGAGCGCTGCAAGCGCCGGGTCGTCCTGGGTCGGCGACGCGGCAATGCGCTTGTCGGTCGGCAGGTCTGCGGCGGCCGATCGGCCAAGGTCGATCGACACGCGGCGAAAGAGCCGCCGATGCGCGTCGGTCGCGTCCGCCGCGACCCGCGCAAAGGAACGGCCACGCAGGCGATCCAGCGTGGCCTGGGTCGCAGCTACGGGATCGCCGCTGACATCGTCGAACCGGCGATAGCTGGTCGCCATGGCGATCGTCAGCGTGACCGCATCGGCGCCGCGCACCAGCAATCTGCCGCCTGCACCTGGCTCGATCCGCCCGCCCTCTGCCGAAGCGAACAGGCGGGCGGCGAACTGCAAGCCGCCGTTAATGCCGGCGGCATCGCCATTGCGGCCGGTCATCAACAGGCTTGCCGATCCGTCGGCCTCGACCGCGACGATCTTGTGCGGGGACGCCAGGCCGATATCGACGTTGAGCTGTCCTTCGCCCGATGCCGTCACACGCATTGCGATGACCTGATCGTCTGCCGACGCAATCACCTGGCGCTTATGATCGATGCCATCGGCGGTGAATCGGGTAGTTGTCATGGCGCTGTCCAGATCCAGGCTGCGCCGATAGTTAGACGTCTGCCCCAGGCCAGGGAAATCCAGCATGAGATCGCAAAAGGCCTGATAGGGCATTTGCGTGGATGGTGTGGCGAGGACGGCGTCGTTCGCCAGGGCTTCGGCCTCGGCAATCTTGCCTTCGAAGATCAACGCGCGGACTTTGGATAGCGCGGCCCGCGCCGCAGGGTTGACCGGGTCATAGGGCTGGCCCGCCCATAGGGTGGACTCGTTGAGTTGCAATCGTTCCTGGCGGATGCCACCAAAGACCATCGCGCCCATTCGCCCGTTGCCGACAGGCAGTGCCTCCGTCCACACCGATGCGGGCTGTTCATACCAGAGCATAAGAGGTGAGGGCGGGCGAGAGGCTGCCCCACGCGCGTGCACGGATGAGAGGGCGGCGGTGCCCGCTGCTATCGCCGCAACGCTCTCGCGACGGCTGAATTTCATGGCCTTGCTTCCTCCACCGCTTCGGGCAAGGGCGACAGGGTGAAGCTGTCGATATCGATATAGCCGCCGTCCGGCCGCGCATTATAGCAGGAAAGGGCGAATTGCTGCCCCTGGAACGTGCCGGTGCGCCAATCGAATTTCAGCGGGAAATGATCGCCTACGCCAGTCCATTTTCGTCCGTCGCGGCTGTAGGCGACGCGGCCTTCGTCACGGACGAAGTCCATGTCGGTGCGCAGCCAGAGCGTCTGGCCCGACACGGGCACGGATGCGACACGGGTTTCGGTGCGGGGGCCATCCTCCGTGGAATCGGTCACCATCATGGTCAGGGCGCGGCGGTCCTTGTCGCCGCCGACGATCGACAATTGCGCGCTGATCTTGCCGAAGGTGCCAACGCCGCAGACATCGCCTGGGCGCAATCCGCGCATGTCCACTTTGACGATAGCGCGGCTGCGAGGCCCCTGACCCTTTTGCGTCAGCGTGTTGCTTGCCGTCCACAGCCGGTCGGCCTGAGTTGCGTGAAGCCGCAGGAAGCCGGGCCGTTCGCGCAAAGACCAGCGGCGGTCATCGGGATTATGGTTCCATTGCCATTGCAGGCCCAATGTCGATGCGGAAAAATCATCCGATGCGGGCGGTTCGGCAAAGGGGTGGCCCATGATCGGCTTGGGCGCGCGGTCGGGTACGCGGCCCGGTGCGTCGGGCGTGCCCCATATCGGCCAATCGTCCTGCCAATATACCGGGCTGATATTGGTCATCCGGCCGATCGATCCGGCATCGACCATGACAAAACCAGCCCAATCGCCGTTGGCCAGATCGACCAATGCGCCCTGATGGCCGCCGCTGGTGTCGTCAATCTGCGGACGGGTCTCCCACGGCCCCTGCAAGCTGCGCGCCCGCGAGACGCTCAGCGCCAGTTTGGAAGGGAGCGCGTTGAAAAGATAATACCAGCCCGCGCGCTTGATGATCTTCGATCCTTCCGCGCCTTTGTTATAATGGACGACCTTGGACGCGGTAATCTTGGTGACGTCCTCGTTCATCGTCAGCAATGTCACGGTGCCGTCCGTCCCGATTGACGTCATCAGATAGGCTTGGCCATCATCCTCGAAGAACAGCGCCGGGTCGAAAGCGTGGCGATCGAGTTCGGTATAGGTCCAGGGGCCGGTCGGGCTGTTCGCGCGATAGATGCGCGTGTTGAGCCCGATCGGACTGACGGCCACATAGAAAGTGCCTTTGTGATGGCGCATGCTGGCCGCAAAGAAGCCCCGGCGATAATCGCCGCCATCGCTCAGATCATAGCGCGGGTTGCCCTCCAGCCGGTCCATGAGATGACCGGCAATCTGCCAGTTCACCAGATCCTTCGAATGAAGAATGGTCATGCCCGGCGCATTGGCGAAGGTCGTGGTGATGAAATAGAAATCCTCGCCGACGCGAATGATGTCGGGATCGGGATAGTCGGCGAAGAGGACTGGATTGCGATAGGTACCATCGCCCTGATCCGCGCGCCAGACTTGCGCGGGCAGGATGGTGGCGGCCAACGACAACCCCAGCAGGGCGATGGATGACTTGATGGTCATGAGACGCCCTTTTCAAGATGCAGGGGTGTAGCGATAGGGGCCGACGACTGTCCCAACGAACCCCCCTGCTTTGCGCGTGCTCAGTAGCGTCGCGTCCAGATCGGATTTGAGCGTCGCCCGTTTTCCGTCCACTTCATAGTCGAACGCCATCTTGCCACCTTCGGCGCGGATGGTGAGCGTTACCGGGCCGGTGGCGGTCAGCGGTGCGGAGGCGACCAGCATATTAGTATCGGCATTGTCGCGGGACGTCAGCGCGATCATCTTTTTACCGCCAACCTGGGTAACGCCGAACACTATATGGCTGCGGTCGCTCTGGATTGCGGCCAGCCCCGCGGTGTCGCCATCCTTTTCCGGGGTAAAGCGAAGGGTCGTGGACATAGTGGCGACGGCATGCTGCTGCCGCCGTCCGACGAAGGCCGGAACTCCGTTCAGATCGCCAAGCGGCGTGCCACTGTCCAGTTCCAGCGCGCCTTTGGTCACGCGATAGAAGGGCTGACGGGGCGTGCGGATGCCGATCCACTGCATCGCCAGACGATCGCCGTCGAAATCATCGGTGTAGGTGAAGTTACCGCTCATCGGCAGCGCAGGGCTAGGCTGAGCAGGCAGGTCAGGCACCTTGCCGACATGGGGTATCTTTTTGCCACGGGGCAGAATGATCGGCCAGCCATCTTTCCATGTTACGGGCAGCAGGAAGGTTTCACGCCCGATATTGTAGAAGTCGCCCTCATAGGGGCGCACCGCCAGGAAGGTCGCCCACCAGTCCCCCTTTTGCGTCTGGATCAACTTGGCGTGCCCGGCGGACCCAATCGGATCGGGTCGGTTGGGGTCCATATTCCGCTGGGTAAGAATGGGATTATCCGCATAGGGGAGATAGGGGCCGCGCAGTTTCTTTGATCGCAGCACGACCTGGGAATGATTGACGCTGGTGCCGCCCTCGGCTGCAGTCAGATAATAATAGCCATCCTTGCGGAAAATATGCGGCCCTTCGATCCAGACTGGCTTCTTGCTGATGTCGACGCCGCCATTCACGAGCTGGGTGCTGGGGCCAACCATCTTGCCAGCGCGCCAGTCATATTCCTGAATCCAGATGGCGCGATGCCCGTCATAGCGGGGCGGTTCATCGGGCGCGCGATTGTTGACGATATAGGCCTTGTCGCCCTCCCAATAGATTGACGGGTCGATCCCTTCGAAGGGCAGCCAGATGGGGTCGGACCACGGACCGGCCGGATCAGTGGCCGTGATGACGAAGTTGTTGCGGCAAGCGACGCAGGTGTTGACGATGTAGAAGACGCCATCATGCCAACTGATGTCTGGCGCAAAGACGGCTTCCGACGTGCGGCGGCCCGTAAAATCGAGCTGGCTCGGCCGGTCGATCGCATTGCCGATCTGGACCCAGTTCACCAGATCCTTTGACTTGAAGATCGGCAGGCCGGGGAAATGGGCGAAGGAGGAATTGACGAGATAATAGTCGTCGCCCACGCGGGTAATGGTCGGATCGGGATAATAGCCCGACAATATGGGATTGATATATTCGCCTGGTCCGGCCTTCACCTGCTCGATCGACTGGCCGTCATAGGTGAAGCGCTCGAAGCGTGCTGGCTCGGCCTGCGCCGCCGCGCTGGATAGCGCCAATGCGGCAAATGGCAGCAGCCGACCCATCATTCCCAGGCCAATATGCATCAATCCCTCTCCTCATTCTATCCGACGCGGCATGACGGAGTGGACGCCTTGAAACGTCTCACGCCACCGCTTCGCTACGTGATAGCGCTAACATATGTCGTTGTCGACCCGCTTGCGCGAGCCGGTTTGACCCGGCGAGCCGACCGCAGACGCGGGGTTTTCGCGTGCCCAACGTTAAATATCAAAAAAATGGCCCGCCTCCTGGTGAAGAAGCGGGCCATGTCGCGATGCCGTTTGCGGCTTCAGCGTCTCGCGGCGATTCGCAGCCTCAGGGGAGGGATGGGGGACAGGGAATAGGCGTGCCGATGCCCTCGATCCGCACATTGCGCAGGCTGACCGTCATCGGCGCATCCGCTCCCATGCGGAACGGCGTTCCGATCGCCTTGAAATCGGCACCCTTGTCCTTGAAACATTGGAGCGGAATCTGGATGCTGCTTTCCTGGCCCAGCGGCGCTGCCGCCGCCAGTGCGCTGACATCCAGCCGCGCATTGCCCATCGCGATCGAGACGGGGCCGGTACCACGGGCATCCATCCGCCAGTCGATGCGCAGGGCAAAGCCGCCATTGAGTTGCCGCAACATGTCAACGGCCGGGCCGTCAATGGCGATATCGCCCTTGCCGCTCCACTTGAACTTGCGCGCATCTTCCTGCGCGGCGATATCGACGGCGCGCATGGACACGCTGCTGTCGAGACCCAGCCGCCATGGATCGAGTACCCGCCCGGTGCGCAGGAACAAGCTGTCGCTGACCGCTGGCCCCTGTTCGACGCGGGGGTCTTCATTCACCGGGCCTTGGGCATGGGGATGGGCGTAATCCAGGCCATAGCCGACCGGGAAAAGGGGCGCAGTGACAGGAGAGCGGGCGTCCGCTGGCCAGGCAAAGGGCAGCCGACCGGTAAAGTCACGTGGCGGTTTGCCGTCCTTGCCCGCCACCAGCACATCAGCAACGCCTTGGCCCTGGGATCCGGGGAGCCAGCCGGCCACGAAAGCATCGGCTAGATTGAACGCTGGGCCGACGAACAAGGGGCGGCCCGACAGGAAAAGCGCGACGGTCGGAATGCCCTGCGCCTTCAATTTGGCGAGCAGTTCGCGTTCGCCATCCTGACCATGGAAGATGAGGTTCGACACGTCACCCTGAAATTCGGCATAGGGCTGTTCGCCGAAGACGACGATCGCGACGTCCGGCTTGTCGGCAAAATCGCCGGTGGGTGCCAGTTGCCCACTGCCGCCCGCCTGCTTGACGGCATCGATGATGGCACGGCCGATCGTGCTTCCTTTGGGGAAATCCGCAGCGCTCGTGTCCGTGCCCTGCCAAGTGATGGTCCAGCCGCCGGCCTGCATCGCCATATTGTCGGCGCCGGGGCCGGTGACCAGCACCTTCGCGCCTGGACGGATGGGGAGCAATGAGCCTTCATTTTTGAGGAGAACGAGCGACTTGGCGACAGCTTCGCGGGCGATCGCCAGATGCGCATCGGCCCCGACCAGTGCCGGGTCACCGCGCGCGATCCGGTTCGGCCCCATCAGGCCAAGCTTATATTTGACCCGCAAATTGCGCCGTACGGCGTCGTCCAGTCGCGCCATCGGGATGGTGCCGTTGCGCACATCGCGCAGCGTGGCATCGAACAATCCCTTCCAGCTATCGGGAGCCATGAACAGGTCCAGCCCCGCATTGATCGAGGCTGCGCAATCCGTGACGGTGCAGCCGGGGATCTGTCCATGACCGTTCCAGTCGCCGACGATCAGCCCTTCAAACCCCATCCGCTTTTTTAGGACATCGGTCAGCAGCGTCGGATTGCCGTGGTTCTTCGCGCCGTTCCAACTGGAAAAGCTGGCCATGACGGTGAGCGCGCCTGCGTCGATGGCGGCGGGATAGCCCTGCGCATGGATGCGGATCAACTCTGCTTCGGGCAGTCGGGCATCGCCCTGATCCTTGCCATTTTCGGTCCCGCCGTCGGCCAGAAAATGCTTGGCGGTTGCCGCGACCTGGACCGAACCGAGCGGCTTGCCGGGCAGCAGGTCGCCCTGTAGACCCTCCACCATCGCCTTGGAATAGGCTTTCACCAGCGCCGGGTCGGCGGCATAGCCTTCATAACTGCGGCCCCAGCGCAGATCCTGCGGCACCGCCAATGTCGGGGCAAAGGTCCATTCTATCCCGGACCCGGCAATTTCCGCTGCGGTGGCAACGCCGATGCGCTGGATCAGTTCGGGGTCATGCGCGGCACCAAGGCCGATATTGTGCGGAAAGATGGTCGCGCCCGGCAGGTTGGAATGACCGTGAACAGCATCGACGCCGAACAGGATGGGGACACCAGCCCCCGCTTTTTCGGACGCGGCGCGATAGTCGCTGACCAGCTTGATCCAGGTCGCGGCGTCGGCGCGCTCATTGCCGAATGGGCCGGAGTTGCCGCCTGCCAGGATCGATCCCAGGGGATAACGGGCAAGCTCGGCCGGAGTGATCGCGCTGATGTCGGCCTGGATCGTCTGTCCGACCTTCTGCTCCACCGTCATGCGCGCGATCAGGCGGTCGATGGCCGCTTCGGTCTGGCGATCGGTAATGGCGGCCGGGCTGTGGGCCGCGGGCCAGACTGACGGGTCTGCCTTCGCTTCCGGTGGCACAACGACGGGATCGGCGGATGTCCGCGGTTGCCCCGACGCCTGCACAGTGCCGCCAATGGCCAGCGCCATGATCATGATTCCCGCTGCTGAGCGCATCGGCATCCTTCCTCGCAATTTTCTGTGAACGTTCTCAACGCCTGTTTGTCATGGCTTGCGAGCAGGATCAAGCCTTTTGCGTCGATTGGTCATCAGTGCCGTTTTGTATCGCGCAGCAGGATGGCTGCGATGGCGGACAGCAAAGCCAGAACCGCAAATAATCCTGAAAAGCCGAGCGTCGGCACCAGCACAAGCGTCAGCGATGGCATGATGAGCGAGGGGACGGTGTTGGTGAGGTTGAACAGGCCAAGATTGCGGCCCCGTCGTCCATCGTCGGGCAGCACCCGCAATGTCTGCGCGCTATGCAGCGCCAGGAAGATGTTGGTGGAAAGGCCAAACAGCATGAATCCGGCGATCGCCGCCACCGGCCCACGCGCCAGGGCCATGGCGGTGAGGCCGATTGCGGCAATCAAGGCAGCGATGCAGAGCGGGGCTATCGGCCGATCGCGGCGGTCGGCCCAGCGTCCGGCGATCAAGGCGCAGGGTGCCGCCAGGAACAGGACCATGGTCAGGATGCGGGCCGTAATGGCGTCGTCGAAGCGTGTGTCGATCGTCTGAAACCAGAAATAAAGATAGGCAAATAGGGCGGCCTCCGCGATCTGGACCAGCAGGCGGGCGCACCACATGCGCGTGATCATCGCGCGCAACCAGGGCAGCGGCGCTATGGCCGCGCCGTGCGAGCGCTGTGTGGCGACCGCGCCCGACGGCCCTAGCAACAGCAGCGGCAGGACGCAGGCCATCGCCATCATGCCCACCATCGCAAAGCGCCAAGGCGGATCGGCGAGGCCAGGCACTGTAACCAACGCGCCGGCCAGCGCCCCGGACGCTGGCGCAAAGGCGAGTAGCCCGCCCAGCCGTCCTTTTTGCCTGTCGGGCACGCAATCGCCCGCCCAGGCGGCCAATGGACCCAACATCATGTTGAGCGCCATTTGCCACAGCAGGATGAGCAGAATCAGTGGCCCCAACCGCTCAATATGCGGGAACAGGCAAAGTATCCCGCTGGACAAGAGCAAGCCGGTTGCGACCCAGAGGCGGCGATGCCCTGTCACGTCGCTGAGCCAGCCGAACAGGATATTGGCGAGACTGGCGGCGATGGCACCAAGGAAGGTGGTCGCAGCCAGCCACCGCACATTGTCCGTCCCCGCCAGCAGATCAACGCGCACCGGCAGCAGGATGGTTAGAAGCGGGGTGTAGGCGATGGCGGCACCCGCCCAAGCGAGCGCATAGAGGAGCAGGAAGCGGCGATCGCTGCCCGCTGCTGCTTGCTTAGGCGCCATCGGGCGGTGGCGCGGTCGAAGCTCGTTCGACCAGGCCCATGGGAATGATGACGGGCGCAGGCGGATCGAGCGTCACACTGGGCGCGGTGATAAGCAGTCGCACGGCCATCGCCGTCGTCTCGGCGATCGGCTGGTCCACGGCGGTCAGCGGTGGCGTCGTGAAGCGGACCAGCGGCGTGTTATCGAAACTGACCAGCGACAGGTCGGCGGGGATGGCGAGGCCTGCGTCGCGCGTCGCCTCGATCGTGGCGAGCGCCATCTGGTCGTTGCTGGCGATGATGGCGGTTGGTCGGTCTTCCCGCGCCAGCAACGTCTGCGCCGCGCGCAGGCCCGACGCATAGCCGAAATCGCCCGTTTCCAGCAGGGCTTCGGTAGGCAGGCCCGCCGCCGCCATTTCCGCCTGCCAGCCATCGACGCGCCAGCCCGACAGCCGATATTCGGCGGGCCCTGAAATGAAGCCGATGCGTCGATGGCCGAGGTCCAGCAAGTGCCGTGTCGCGCGTCGCGCCGCGCCCTCGTCATCCATCGACACGCGGATGCCCGCAGGCAGCGCGCCATCGTCCCGCCCTTGCGCTCCGATACGGGCATAGGGCACATGATGGCGCTTGAGCGTCGCCAATATGCGCGGATTGTCCGAATGGGGTGGGGTCAGGATCGCCCCATCGGGTTGCAGCGCCGACAGGGCTGCCCCCAGTTCGCGCTCCAGATGATCGGCATGGGTATCGACCAGCTCGAAGATCAACCGATAGCCATGTTCGGCACATTCCAGCATGCCGCCCAGCAACATCTGGTCGACCCAGTCCGTACCCTGCCGCGCGCGCCAGTCCGCGATCGTGCGTTCGCGGTCATTGAGCGCCAGAATGAGGTAGGAGCGCGATCCGCTCATCCGTTGCGCCGCGATCGACGGCACATAGCCCAGCCGATCGATCGACGCCTGTACCCGGTCGCGCATTTCCGGGCGGACATTGGGTTCGCTGTTGATGACGCGGCTCACCGTCTGCAGGGATACGCCCGCATCTGCCGCAACATGTTTGATCGTGACTGCCAGCCGCCGTCGCGCCATTTACTGCCCATTCTCCGTCGGGGGAGTGGCGTCTTTCTGCCAGACACGCACCCAATCGATCTGCATCGTCTTGGGAAAGCCGGTGGGATCGACGCCCTTGCTGTTGCGTCCTTCGGGCAAGTGGCCGCCGATGGCAAGATTGAGGATGAGATGGAAGGGGCGGTCGAACGGCGCGCCTGGCTTGTCGGACCCCAGGCTGTGCCATTCATGCGGCGCGCGCCGTGCAAAATCCACGCCGTCGACCCGCCAGACGATGCCGGTGGCGTCCCACTCGATTTCATAGACGTGGAAGCCATCAAGTGGGGTCGGCATGGGCGTTTCGTCGCCGATATAGCGGTTACGCGGCGGGAGGCCGCCGAAATGGATCGTTCCCAGGACACGATTTTCTGCCTGTCCTGCGCAGGTGTCACAGGGCGTTCCTAGATTGACCGCTTCCATGATGTCGATCTCGCCGGATTGCGCCCAGCCGCCATAATCCCATCCTTCGGGCAGCATCCATATGGCAGGCCAGCTTCCCTGGCCCTGCGGCAGTTTCGCGCGAACCTGCACCTTGCCATAGAGCCACGATGCCTTGCCATCGGTCGAGAGGCGCGCCGATGTGCAGGGCTTGGTGCGGGTGGCGCGCGCCTTATCCGGCGTCGTGCGCTGGTCCGGCGGGAAAGCCGGGCCTTTATGCGTTTCCTGCCGCGCGATGATGTCCAATAGGCCATTGGCGACCCGGTGGTTGGCCGCATTAGGGGTGTAGCATTGCCGCTCCTCATTGCCGCCGCCCCAGCAATTGTCGGCAAGGTTCCATTTGCGCGGGTCCAGTGCCGGGCCATCAAATTCATCCGCCCAGACCTTGTGCCAGCCTGGCTGTTCTGGCGCGGCGACCGCTACTTCGGCACTGGCGCACAGCAGCGCGGCGATGAGGATGCGCGCTATCATGCCGCCACCGGCTCCTGCGCGCTGCAATAGCGCGCAATATAGGCCGCATGATCCGGCAGGTTCGCCACGGTACGGGACACCTGGTCCTTGAGCGACGCCAGAAGATGGGTCAGTTCGTCGGGCCGCAGCTTGCTGGCTATGGGGTGATGGCTTTGCGGGGTGATTCCCTGTCCCATCATGACCTGGACCCAGCTATTTTCCGCGAACAATTCCTCATTCTTGCGGAAGACGCGGCCGGTCTGCCGGAATAATTCCACGCGGTGGGCAAGGCTGTCGGGCACCGCCATGGCCGCGCAATGGCGCCAGAAGGGCGTGTCGCGCCGATCGGTCGCTTTATAATGCAGGATCAGGAAATCTCGGATCTGCTCCATGTCCGTCATCTGTTGATCGTTGAATTCGGCGATGTCGAGCGGGCTGACGGTGCCCGCGGGCAGCATCCGCAAGATCCGCAGCACAGCGCGCTGGATCAGATGGATGGACGTGGACTCCAGTGGTTCCATGAATCCGCCCGACAGGCCCACCGCCACGCAGTTGCGATGCCATTGCCGCCGTCGCGCCCCGGTGCGGAACCGGATCGGGTTGGGCTGCACCAGCTTGTCGCCTTCGACCGAGGCCAGAAGTTTTTCGAGCGCAGCGTCCGGGTCCAGGAAGCCGCTACAATAGACGATGCCATTGCCCTGCCGATGCTGCAGCGGAATGCGCCATTGCCAGCCCGCCTCATGCGCGATGGCGCGGGTATAGGGGACGGGCGGCCGCACGCTGCTGGTCTGGATCGCCACCGCGCCATCACAAGGCAGCCAGTGGGTCCAGTCGTCATAGCCAACATGCAGCGCGCCTTCGATCAGTAACGCGCGAAAGCCGGTGCAGTCGATGAACAGATCGCCTTCGATCCGCCGATCGCCGTCCAGTAGCAGCGCGGCAATGTCGCCGCTTTCGCTGTCGAGTTCGACTTGGGTGATGCGCCCTTCGATCCGCTGGGCGCCATCCGCTTCCGCCATCCTCCGCAGGAAGCGGGCATAAAGCCCCGAATCAAGCTGATAGGCATAGTTCATCCGGTCGTCGGGCAGATGCGCAAAGCGGCCAGCCTCCGCCGCCTTCAACTCCAGGCAATAGTCGCCATAGGGGGCGTCATGCCCTTGGGCTTGCCCGTGCATCCAGAAATGCTGGAACCCCGCCGACCAATGATCCTTGCCGGTCCCGCCGAAACTGTGAAAATAGCTTTCGCCAGGCACACGCCAATTTTCGAAATTGATCCCCAGCTTGAACGTCGCCTGGGTCGCGCGCATGAAGTCGGCTTCGTTGATGCCCAATATGCGATTATAGGCGACCAGCGGCGGGATGGTGCTTTCACCCACCCCTATCGTCCCGATCTGCTCGCTTTCGACCAGAGTGACTTGCGCCACGGGTCCCAGCGTACGGGCGAGCGCGGCGGCTGTCATCCAACCGGCCGTGCCGCCACCGGCGACGACGATGCGACGAGGCGGGGGTAGCGTGCTCATAGCGACAGGCTCCTCAACAGGAAATGATGCATACGTTGCGCAGATTCCGCGTCGAACGGGGCCAGCACGCCACGGCCCTTTTCCGGCAGATGGGCGCGGGCTGCCTCACCGCCCGAAAATACATAATGGTCGAACATCGCTTGCCAGATCGCGCGCTCCTCTTCGGGCAGGTCGCGGATGGTCATGATCGCATGGTGCAGCGCATTATAGGGCTGCCCCAGATAACGCGGCGTGTCGCGCCACCAATAGTTCACCAATATGTTGAAATCGGCCAGCCCTTCGACATGATGATACCAAAGGGACGGTATGAAGAGTGCATCCCCTGGCTCCAGTTCGGCAACCTGGGCGGTCGCAAGCGCATCGCGGAAACGCGGGTAGGTTGTGAAATCGGGCGCCGCGAAATCGACCATCGAAATGGGCCGTCCCGCCGGGGTAATGTCGATCGGGCCAAGATAGAGATTGGCGAACTGGTCGGGCGGGAACAGGGTGAAGCGGCGACGCCCCACGGCGCAGCAGGCCAGATTATCGGGAAAGTCGTTATGCGCCGCGATGCGGCTGGCATTGCCGATCCATAGGGATGTCAATGGGGTGCGCGAACCCAGTGGCATGGGGTGTGCGTCGGCCAGTCCGTCGAAAAACTCCTGCATATCGACGGAGCCGAGATAGACGGTGGGGGCTTGCGCCACATCTCGTCCTTCGGCCGCATCTAATTGTGCAAAGATGTCGGACAACCTGCCTTTGCCCATGCGGAAATTGACCGCCATGGCGTCATCGTAGAACAGGCGTCCTTTGGCATCCGGCTCCGCTATCGACACCACAAAGTCGCGGTCACGCGCATGGGCCAGCAAAAAGGCGCGGGCGGCGCCATAGGATTCCAGACCGGCCTGCACCAGCGGCCAGTCGCGCACCAGTCCCCGCACGACAAAAGGCGTATCTTCTTCTCGCAGCAAAGCATTCAGCGTTGCATCGTCGGTGGCTTGTAGCACCCTGACCGAAGGCAGGCCGACCAGAGCCGCCTCAGCCATCGGCCACTCTACGATTCTTGCGCGCGACCAGCTCGTTGAACTGCGCGATCGACGCCACCGCCATGAACAATGGCATCAAATGTCCGGCCCGGTGCAGCTCATCCAACGCGACGGCATCGAGCGCGCGCAACCGCTCCTCGTCGATGATGTGAAAGCCGACCAGGCTGTTCCGCGTCCCATCGACCAATGGCACGTCCAGCGTAAAGGGTTCGAGCAGCGCATGACGTTCCAGCGCAGCAAAGAAATCGGCGCTGGCCTGAAAGGCGGCATCCAGGTCGCCGAGCCGTTGCGCAATGCTGTCCAGCCAGGGGGAGGGCTGCCCTGCCTCGTCGAACAGGGCAACGCCTTCGTTCCCTTCATGGATGAGCCGGGGGCTGCCCATATCGACATGGACCTGCGGCGGCCTGCTGCCATCGGACGAACGGCCGATCAGGAAGGGTTGCACCGCCTGCGCCAGCGGCTTGTAGGCCGCATCCCAATGACCTGCTTCCAGAAAGAGATTTTCGCCATTGGCAAAGCCGAACAACGCCACCGCCGAGAGGGTGCCGCTTTCCAGGTCGCGCCGGAACAATATGGGGAAATGCGCCTGCGCCTGGCGGAATTCGGCCGGCATCAACAGGCAGGCCATGACGGCATCACCCAATGCCGCTCCGCTGTCGGTCCGAACACGCAGAGCGCGATGGGTCAGGGAATCAAGGATCTGGTGCTGGGTCATGACGCTCTAATGGCTCCTTGGCGGAGGTGCCGGTGTCCCGTCACATCACCGCTGTCTCTCCACCCGGCTGATGCGGGACAAGGCCGCACCGGTTCAGGTGCAGCCTTGTCCCATCGTGCCGGACTTCAATCAAGTCATCCCGTCAAAAGTTGACGCGAAGGCCCGCGCCATATCGGGCATAGCCGGGCGAAGCGAAGAAGGCGTTGTTTTCGCTACGCAGATGGCCACGGCGGCTGGCGCCGTTTAGATTGATGGCTTCGACAAAGGCGGTATAGCCCTTCTTGAACTCCCAGCTCGCGCTGGCATCCACCTGGCCATAGGCTTCGATATAGAAGGGGTTGGGACCTGTTCCGCCCAGGAACTTGTCGCGCCAGTTATAGGCGATACGCGCCTGAATACCCTTTTTGTCGTAGAAGAGGACGGCGTTGGCGCTGTCCGAGAGGCCCGTCAGCGCAAATTGCGGAACGCTGGACGGTTGGCTGTTGTCGTAGGTCGCGTCGCCACGAACGATCGTATAGTTCAGGATGGTGCCAAATCCCGTGTCCCAGAAATTATGCTGGATGGCGAATTCAAAGCCATAGAGATGCGCGCTCTGATCCGAGTTGATCGGGGTCGAAACCTGGAAATTCACCGCACCATCTTCGGGCAGCCCCAATATCTTGCCGGTATAATTGCCGGTCGCAGGATCGAAGCTGTCGACGATGACCGAGGCCGGATAATTGGCGAAGATATAGTTGCGCAGATCGGTCGTGCTGGCATTGGCGCCCAATGCCGCGACGGCCGCCTGATAGCGTGGGCCATCCGCCGGGTTGGTCAGGCCGAACGCATCGGTGTCGATCCGGGTGCTCGAAATGAAGTTGCGCACCCGCTTGTCGAAAAATCCGACTGACAGATAGCTGGATGGCGCATAATACCATTCGGCCGACAGATCGATATTCTTCGATTTATAGGGAAGCAGGCCCGGATTGCCCTGGCTGCCGGTGCCGCCGCCGATGCGGAACAGTTGATCGACAGTACGACCACCCTGCATCGATGCATAGTCCGGGCGGGTAATGGTATGGCTATAGCTTGCGCGCAGCTTCACATTCTCGATCGGTTCGAAATCGACGTCGATGGCGGGTAGCCAATTGTCATAATCACCCCGGAAGGTGGTGAAGTCGCTGCCAGTGCCATAGGTGAGGTTGAACTCGTTGGCGGACACCCATTGCGTGCCGGTCGGGATCGGCACCAGCGCGGACGAACGGACCTTGGTCTTTTCATAGCGCACGCCCGCACGGAAATGAGCCGGACGGTTGGCAACGTCGAAGGCCAGATTGGCCTGGAGGTAAGGCGCGATGGTGCGTTCGCGGATTCGGCGATCGACCGTGAAGCTCGACAGACAATTGCCATCGCCGCCGCAGATGCCGTTCAGATCGTCGAGGAAACCGACCATCTTCTCGAAATTGAACGTATAGAATTGCTGGAGCATCGCCGCGTCGCCCGCGCCCGACAAGCCCTTGAACTTGTCCGGCAGGGTTTCGAGCGTGAAGAGGTCGTCGGACAGCTGGTCCTTCGTGGTCGATCCGCCCCATGTGTCGTTCTGGATGAAGCCGTAGGCCGACCGCACCTTGTTTTCGATATAGGTGACGCCAAAATCGAGGCTGTCGAGGATCGAGCCTTCGAAATCATAGCTGCCACGCAGCTGGCCTTCGTTGATGCGATCCTTGAAATAGGCATTGCGGAACGCATTGCCGGTCGCCTGTATGTTCCCGGCGTCCAACGCATTGATGCCCGGATGCATTTCGACCGAAATGATGGGCAGGTCGTTGGTGTAATCGACCGTCTGGCTCCGCACGCCGAACACAGCCGTGCCGACCGAGGTGCTGGTGCCATAGGGATTGTTTGCGCCCGACTCTGCCGTCGAATGATGCGCGTCGAGTTCCAGGCGCAGTCCGCCCGGCCCATCCCATGCCAGGTTTGCGCCCAGCGACTTGTTGGTCGATTGGTTTTCCACCAGCGAACCGGAATAGGACAGATCCTTGCCTTCATTGGCACCGAACTGTTCGGAATAGAATTTCGGACCGGCCACCGGACCATCGGTCCAGGCGCTCGACACATCATTGAA